>LR733345.1:2322411-2624928 GCA_902506225.1 Enhydrobacter sp. 8BJ
GTGATATTTTATTATTGCTAGCGCAGTATCAAATCAAACTTAATCACACAAAAATTCACAGGGAAAGTGAGTTGATAATTTTAAATGAACAAGGTTAGTTTTTTTGCTCTTTGAGGAATCTGGTAAGTAAGGTGTAGAATTGACATGGTAAAAATACGAGAAAGTTTGCCGCTATTGGATGGAAAAGACGTTGATCATGATAGTACCACGATGATTGCGAGTATCACTGCCAGCCAGCGTCATTTCACCCATACTGACTTGCCCATTCTCTCTGAGCCTGCTAGCCACATCATCGATGAGCATACCATTGATACCGAAGCTTGGCTGGCATCGATGGCAAAACGCGCCCATGTCACTGAGCTGCCTGAGCTGACCAAAGCCTGTCAACTACTCAAAAATCAAGATTTAAGCACCGCAAGCAACCGCTCTAATGCGTTTTTGACTGGGATTGGGATTGCCGATATTTTGGGTTATCTATACCAAGATGAAGCCACGCTCGTTGCTGCGATGTTATATCGTGCCGCGCGTATCCAAATTTTTACCCCCAAACAAATTCAAGCCACCTTTGGCGATGAAGTCGCAGAGCTGGTGCAAGAAACCCTAGCACTGGGGCGACTGTCCGATTTGATAGAGAACAACAAGCGCTTAGAAGACCACTTTAACAACAACCAGCGCGAGCAGTTATCGGGCATTTATAACATGCTCATCTCGATGACCAACGATGTGCGCGTGGTGCTCATCAAATTGGCTGAGCGTACTTTTGCGATGCGCGAGCTGTCGTATGCCAGTCCTGAGCGTCAGCAACGGGTCGCGCGTGAGGTCATGACAATTTACGCACCGCTAGCGCACCGTATGGGTATTGCACAGCTTAAATGGGAGCTTGAGGACTTATCGTTTCGTTATCTTGCGCCTGACCGCTACAAAGAAATCGCCAAATTACTCTCCGAAAAACGTAGCGAGCGCGAAACCTATATCGACCGGGTTGCCCAACAACTGCGCGAGGCGTTAGCTGCCCAAGGGATTGACGGGGAAATCACCGGTCGTGTCAAACACATCTATTCGATTTATCGTAAGATGAAACTCAAATCATTGTCGTTTGACCAATTATATGACATCCGCGCACTGCGGGTACTGGTGCATAACAACGCCGATTGTTATCACGTATTGGGGCTGGTGCATGGTTTGTGGCGTTATATCCCCGAACAGTTTGATGACTATATCACCAACCCAAAAACCAATGGCTATCGCTCGCTACATACCGCCGTGATTGCCGAAAACAAGTCGCTGGAAGTACAAATTCGCACCTTTGACATGCACTATGAAGCCGAACTTGGCATGTGTGCACACGTCAACTACAAAGAAGGCACCAAAAACAAAAAAGACGACTATCTGACCAAAAAAATCAGCTCACTGCGTCAGTTATTGCTCAATCAAGAAAATGCTGACAATCATGACCCGTTAAAATTTGTATTAGATAAACATGTTGAGCATGAGCATGGCGAGCTCGATGAAGAAGAACAAGTCGTTGATTTTGGGGAATTTGAGCGGATTTATGTGTTTAGTCGTGATGGCGATATCATCGAATTGCCCAAAGGCTCAACCGTACTTGATTTTGCTTATCATGTGCATACCCATGTCGGCAATCGCGCCCAAGCCGCTCGCGTCAACAAACGCTATGTACCGCTCACCTATCAGCTCAAAACAGGCGAGCAAGTTGAGATTATTACCAAGCAATCACGCGAGCCAAACCGTGATTGGCTCGTGGCATCCTTAGGTTATATCAATACCAGTCGCGCTCGCAGCAAACTGCGCCAATGGTTTAATAAGCAAGACCGTGATAAAAATATCGAAACAGGTAAGCACATATTAACCAAAGAATTGGCTCGCATGTCGGTACACCCTAACAGTATCGATTTAAATGATTACGTCAAATTTTTTAATGCCAAAAATAGTGATGATATTTTGGTAGGGCTAGTCAATGGCAACGTTGAATTGCATAATTTGACCGGTCATATCAGTCGTCATCTAGATTTAGAACCCGAAGTCACTGATACTGAGCTTATCCCAAGCATTCACCCCAAAGCTACAGGCAAGCTAGATGCGTATAAAATCGAAGTCGATGGCTTGGATAACATTGCTATTCACTTGGCAAATTGCTGCTCGCCCGTGCAAGGTGAGTCAATTGCAGGGTATATTACCCAGTCCAATGGCGTATCCGTCCACCGCAGTGATTGCGTCGAATACGAGCGATTGGTGGAGCGTGAGCCTGAACGCGCCATTAGTGCCGCTTGGTATGGCAATAAAGGCAAAAGCCAATTGGTACAAATATACCTTGAATCGTATGACAGGCGTGGCTTGCTCAAAGACCTGACCCAAATCATCGACCAAGAAAATGTCAATATCCGCCAAGTCGATACCCTAAGCGGGGATGATGATATCGCGCGGTTAAATTTTACCATAGAAGTGACGGGGTTAAGTCAGTTGTCCAAGCTTTTGGCAAAGCTAGAGCAGCAACATGGTATTATCTTGGCGCGTCGTATCGTCAATAACAACAAGTCTTAATGCTTTAACTAGGAGTCACACGGCATATGCCAGAATTGCCCGAAGTGCAGACGACAGCGACGAGTCTGCAACCTTTGCTCAATCAAACCGTTGAAAAAGTTAGCGTCTTTCAGCCCAAATTGCGCTGGGCGGTGCCTGATGACTTGGTGAGTTTGGTAAATTATCAACTTATCGACATTGAGCGCCGCGCCAAATATCTGATTCTCACCTTTAAAGGGGCTGCGGCGCAAAAGAAACTGCTCATCCACTTGGGGATGTCGGGTAGCTTACAGCAGCATCCTGTAGGGTTTGACAAGCGTAAACACGATCACGTGATTTTGACATTTAATAATGGCAAAAAACTCACCCAGCTGCATTATCATGACCCACGACGGTTTGGTATGTTACTGTGGCTGGATGACTATGAAGACAAACTGATTACCCATTTGGGTGTAGAGCCGCTGTCAGAAGATTTTAGCGCTGACTATCTATATCATCATATCCACAATCGCAAAAAACCGATTGAACGCCCCATCAAATCGGTGATTATGGCACAAGAGATTGTGGTCGGTGTGGGCAATATCTATGCGACCGAAAGCCTATTTTTATCAAAAATTCATCCCTTGACCCCTGCCCATCTCATCAGCCACGAACAACTCACCACCTTGGTCGCCCATATTCGACAAGTCCTACAAACATCGATTGAAAAAGGCGGCTCAACGTTAAAAGATTTTACCGTAGCGGATGGAAAAACGGGGTATTTTCAGCAAACGTTATTGGTGTATGGGCATAAAGGCGGCGATTGCCCGAGCTGTGGCGCTACTATCGAAAATGTCAAAATCAATCAGCGGGCGAGCACATTCTGTCCCACTTGCCAGCCGCTGATAACCCACAAAAAAACCGTGAAAAATTCAGTGAAAAAACCGCTCAAAAAACTGCTCAAGAAATAGCGGCTCTCCTTTAACGTAAAAAAACCTGCGGCAAAGACAATTTTACTTGATAATTCTTGGCAAAATTGATGTAATGTCTATTCAATATTCAGCAACAACCTAGCAAAACTTGTTAGGTACAACCTGTCAGTCAACCCCAGTTATTTGGTTATCTAGTTGCCTAATTATTTATTTATTCATTTAATTTAGTTAGTTAGCTAGTTACCTCGTTAATGAGGGCTTGCTGCCAGTTAGGAACCTGCTATGAAACGATTAAATAAGATTGCGTCAGCCGTAGCCTTGATGGTTGCAACGACGACTTGCAGCTTTGCCGCTACCGAAATTGATGAAAAAGATTTTGGTCCAACCTATGGCTCTATGGTCGCTGATACCATTGTGGGTAAGCCATTGGGCGCATTGGCAGTGGTGGGTGGCGTGGTGACGGCGATTGCCAGTATGCCATTTACCATCTATAACGATGAAATCGATCAGGTAGAACGCAAGCTGATTCTTGAGCCACTGGCGGCACTCGATCGCTGCTTGGGCTGTACCCCTGCTGAAGACCAATATTTTCGCTCACAGCGCCCTAATAATAACCAAGTGCGCGTTACCGTTGATGGACCTTCTGAGATTTTAATCGACACCAACCAAAAAGTTGTCGTTAAAACTCCTTAGTGTTTCGTCAACGATTCAAGCAAGCAATTGGTCATCGCTGATTGCTTTTTTTATGACTGTTATGTTCATGATAACTTTTTTGCACCCATAAATTGTTTGCTATAATCGCTGTTAAACGAGTCTGCTCATCATTTGTCAACATTTGGCTGAGTGCTTGTATAAAAAGCGCTCGTATAAGCTTGTATAAAAAGTTGATTACCAAGGAAGATAACCGTCATGTCGAACCTAAATCTAAAAACACCGTCAGCCTTAGCCTCACACCCTACGCAGCAAACCATTCAAATAGCCACCAAACACCCTGCCACATTGGCGGCGACGGTGTTTCGACCCGATACGGTCAAAGCCGCCGTGATGATTGCGCCCGCAACAGGTATCAAACGGCAGTTTTATCAAAATTTTGCGCAGTATTTAATGGATCATGGCTATGGCGTCATTAGCTATGACAATGAAGATATTGGCGAGTCGATGCAAGGCAACCTCAAGCACTCTAATGCCTCATTGATTAGTTGGGGGCGCTACGATATGACTGCGGTGCTTGATAGGCTGATTCAAGAGTTTCCCAATACCACCTATCATCTGGTCGGTCATAGCGCAGGCGGTCTATTATTTGGTTTGATGCCCAATCATCACAAGTTCACATCCGTGTTTAACGTTGCCTGTTCGTCTGGGCAAATCCGTAATATGGCGATGCCCTATCGTGCCAAAGCCATGTGGTTTATGGATGTATTTATTCCCGTGTCCAATGTGTTGTTTGGCTACACGCAATCAAGCAAAATTGGCATGGGCGAAGACTTGCCCAAAAATGTCGCCAAACAGTGCCGAGATTGGTGCAATGGCGCAGGCTATATCAAAACCGCTTTTGGTAAAACAGTGAAAACCCACTATTACAATGAGGTTAACTTGCCTGCTATGTGGGTGAATGCCCCAGATGATGATATCGCCAATGATAAGAATGTCGCCGATATGATTCGGGTGTTTCCCAACATGCAAGCCACCACCAAAACACTACAGCCCAAAGATTATGGCTTACAGCATATCGGTCATATGAAATTTTTTAGCCGACAAAACCAGCTACTTTGGCAGCAAACCCTGGATTGGTTGCAACAACATGGGTAATTAACAAAGGTAGCTTGTTAAATACCTAAGCGGTTAAAACGGCACGGGGCTTTCCCATTCCATCCACACACCCGTATTGGGATGTTTTAAACGTAATTTGTGTGCATGTAAGCAAAGCCTAGGCGATAAATCAAACGCTTGACCGTCCAATACATCTTGCGCGTAGATGGGGTCGCCAAGCATCACATGTCCAATATGCAGCATATGAACGCGTAGTTGATGACTGCGCCCTGTGACAGGATATAAGGCAACACGGCTAACAGCCTTACCCTCACGCAGTTCGTGGTGCAAGGTTTCATATTTCGTATAGGCACGTTTATCCCAATTCATATCGACGATATGCTTGGGTTTTTGTGGTGGGTCGTAGCGCACGGGCACATCGATTTCGCCTTGCTGCGGCGGCGTTCCCCAGACCAGCGCTTGGTATTCTTTGCTCGGAATACGGTCGATAAATTGTTTGCTGATATGGGTTTGCGCCTCGCTGTGGCGCGCAAAAATAATAATCCCTGATGTGTCCATATCAAGTCTGTGAATAAGTTTGACGTTGGGGTCGGCTTTGAGCAGTCGCGACTGTAGGCTGACTTTTAACTCTCTGCCATCAACGGATAACAGCCCGTGCGGTTTGTCGATGACCCAAATGTCGTCATCACGATACAAGGTAACAGCTTTGGCAAACTCATCAAAAAAGTGTTGCGGCTGCTGACTTTCTTCAACATTAAGCTGTGCAATGGATTCTGGGGTTAACGCTTGGGGGAGTTGTCGCATGGGTGGTTTTTAGTCTCTAAAATCTATTTGATTAAAAATCGATAGTCTTTAAATCACTATTTGTGCTCTGACCTTTGGCAAACTTCACCAAAGGCAACCGTCCAAACGCAATTAAAAATCCTTTGGCAAATTTTTTATGTGCAACCGTTATGCTTTCGCCATTATCGCAAACACTTCTTTTGCCGCTTGCAAGGTCGCATCCAAGTCTTCTTGCGAATGCTCACTACTTACAAAGGCTGCCTCAAAGGCGGATGGCGCAAGATACACACCGCGATCGAGCATCCCGTGGAAGAAGGTCGCAAATTTTTGCGCATCGCATTGGCACACCTCTTCAAAGTTTTGTGGTAATCGGTTGTCAAAACTACCATCGGTAAAGAACATCCCAAACATACCGCCACAGCGCGTGGTTTTAAAGCCAATACCCGCATCTTTCGCCAACTGTTCAAGATTATCAGTCAAGTAAACGACTTTTTCACTTAATGCGTCATAAAAACCCTCAGCCGTGAGCAAATCAAACATGGCAATACCGGCACGCATTGCCAGCGGATTGCCCGATAAGGTGCCTGCTTGATACACGCCGCCTAACGGCGCGATACACTCCATAATCTCACGTTTACCACCAAATGCCCCAACTGGCAGACCTGCACCGATGATTTTACCAAACGTAGTTAAGTCAGGTGTGATGCCAAAATAGGCTTGCGCTGACTGTAAGCCAACCCTAAACCCAGTCATCACTTCATCAAAAATTAGCACAGCGCCATGCGCGGTACACTCGGCACGCAAGGTATCGTGAAATTCTTGCGTGGGTACAATCATGTTCATGTTGCCGGCGATAGGCTCGACAATCACACAAGCAATGTCATTGCCAAATTGCGCAAAGCAGTCCTTGATGGCTTGTGGGTCGTTGTAACGAATGGTGATAGTATGTTTGGCAAAATCGGCAGGGACGCCTTTTGAGCTGGGTTCACCGATATCTAGCATGCCCGAACCCGCTTTGACCAGTAGACTGTCGCTATGACCGTGATAACAGCCTTCAAATTTGACAATTTTGTCGCGCCCTGTATAGCCACGTGCTAGACGAATCGCGGACATGGTGGCTTCAGTACCTGAGCTGGTCATACGAATTAATTCAACACTGGGAATCAATTCGCAGATTTTGTCAGCCACCGTGGTCTCAAACGTGGTGGGGGCACCAAAGCTTAACCCGTCATCTGCCGCATTTTTGACCGCTTCGATAATATGAGGATGCGCATGACCCAAAATCATCGGTCCCCATGAGCCCACATAATCTATATAGGGTTTGCCTTCGGTATCATACATCTTGCTGCCACGGGCGCGGCTGATAAAGACAGGCGTACCCCCCACGCCTGCAAACGCCCGCACAGGTGAATTTACACCGCCAGGGATGTGGGTTTTGGCTTGTTTAAACAGTAATTGGTTGGTTGTCGAGTTGTTTGAGTTATTTGAATTCATGGGACGCTCAGCTAGATAAATTTTTGCCTATTTTAACAAAATTCGGGGGTATTGAATACGCTTGCCGTCTATCTTGAATTTAGCTGGCTTGAATTTGGCTGGCGAAAAATAGGGACTCGTTGATAAAAAAATGTGATTTTGGCTTTTTTGATATGTCCCTATCTTTTGGCAGTAATGGTTTGGCAGCAATGGTAGCCACCTACTTGCTGCTCTCTTTAAAACTAAAAAACCCCAATGCCATGCACTGGGGTTATTGTTTTGCGGTTTTTGACCCATTATTTTGCTAGGCAATTATTTGTGGGCTTTAAACGAGATATTGGGTACTGCCAATTCGTTATATTCGCCTTTTTCATTTGACTTCCTCCCCTTGCTAAAGCAAGGGGATTCCTTCTACAAGACGGTTAAGCCCGACCGCAAGAATGTTCTTACTGGCATTGATATCTCTATCATGCCATGTGCCACACGAAGCACATATCCATTCTCTTATTCCAAGCGATTTTCTACCTTTTATCTCGTATGCGTAGCTTGAGTGTTTTCATGCAAATTATTTTAGCAAAATTTATGCAAGCGTTATAGTGTACAAGTTGCCTTATATCCACCGCCTAAAGTCGGTGGTTTTACGGCAACGGATGATAAACTGGATGATTAAATATCTTCAAGCTTTAGCACATCATAAGCGGGGGTCTCATACGGGTGTGCCTGTTTTAAGGCTTGCACCACCGCTTTGATGCGCGCATCTGCAACCACTATCTCAACTCGCCATTCTTCGATTGTTTGTAATTGATTGGTGGTACCAATAAAGGCTTGATTGCCTGCCAATGGCATAAACTGTCCTGTACCCAACACCTGCCAACAGCAATACTGATAATTGCCAATCTGCCCTGCCCCTGCGTCAAACAAGGCTTGTTTGACAGGCTCAAGATAATCGGTCGGTATGTATGTGGTGAGTTTATACATGATTGGTTTTTTCATCCCTGTCATTATTAGGTATTTGCCTTAATCTAGCATATTTTTTTTGCAAAAAGCGCGTTGGTCGACGGTTTTTCGTTGATTATTCCCCCGTTTTAAAAAAAATTCACCATAAATTCGCCATATATTATACAATATTGTATAATATATATTATCGTGAAATGCTTAGGTGGCGTATGTTGTTATTTTCTATTGCAGATTATAGTCATCCATTGGTGGGTGGCATGTTGATTGGGCTCTCTGCGGTTATGCTTTGGTGGAGTATTGCCAAGATTGCTGGCATCAGTGGCATTGTCGCCAGTCTCTGGCAGCCAAACTCACCCGATTTTGCTTGGCAATTGGCGTTTTTTGTGGGCTTGTTGGTATCGCCTTGGGTGTTTGCTATGTTCTGTAGCTTGCCAACCATCACGGTATCATCATCGCCTTGGCTGTATGTCATCGCAGGGTTATTGGTCGGTGTGGGCACGCGGATGGGCTCAGGATGTACCAGTGGTCATGGTATCTGTGGCAATGCGCGCTTTTCACCCCGTTCATTGGTGGCAACCATTGTCTTTATGTCCGCAGGGTTTGTGACGGTGTTTATCGGTCGTCATTTGTTGTCATTGATTTAATTGAGACGTTAGGGGCATATATCATGCGAAAAGAAATTGTGTTATTGATTAGTGCTATCTGTGGGTTGGTTTTTGGTACGGGTTTGATTGTCAGTGATATGGCAAACCCAAAAACCGTGCAAAGCTTTCTTGACCTTGCAGGTGAGTGGAATCCTGCATTGATGTTTGTGATGGTTGGCGCGCTCATTGTCGCCACCATCGGTTTTAACTTAAGTCGCTTAAAAAAGACCAGTCTATCGGGTGCGCCGTTTCCACCGATTCGCCGCGGTATTGATAAGCGCTTGGCGATTGGGTCGATGATATTTGGGGTTGGTTGGGGCATCGCTGGTATCTGCCCTGCCCCTGCGGTGGTGCTCATGGGCATGGGCATTTGGCAAGGGGTGGTGTTTTTTGTCGCGATGCTAGTGGGTATGGGGATGGTGATAGCGTTTGATAAAACCCAATCAGATTAGTCATCAGCAGGGTGAAATAACCGATAAAACCCACCCGCCATGAGCCAGCTTGCTAGTTGCTGTGGCGTTTCTGTTTGCCCTTGCCGTACCCAATGAATATAGGTGTGATATAGCATCCCTGAGGCAAATACCAGATTATACTCCCCGCTTTTATCCTGATGTGGCGCTGTCATAGCTTGGCAAGTCAATGCCTGCTTTTTGCGATATTCGATAAAAATTTTGCTGTTAAGGAGGGTGTCTAAAATAAGCCCTTCAAAGCCTTGATTGAGCAAAATCTTGGTTGATAACTCAAACTTGCTCAGATAGTCAAACACGCGTACCAAAAACGCATAAAACTCGGACTCGCTTGCCGCTGTCAAGTCGATAAAAGGAAAATCATGCTCAATCTGCGCCAAATAGTCTTTGAGTAGCGCAAGTTTGCTATCGTAATTGCGGTAATAGCCCATGCGACTCACGCCTGCCTTTTGGGTCAGCTCGGTGACGCTGATATCGGCAAATGGGGTGGATTCCATGAATTTGAGCAGCGCTATGGCGAGCGAACGTCTGACCACGGTGTTGGCATTGCCCATGATATGCGCCTGCTGTCCAAAATCACTCAAGCTCGACTCAATACTCGTACCCGTGGGCGATGGAAGCGGTGTGAAGGTTGGCTTTGGCACGCGTTAATCCTTTCAACTCAATCCTTTATTTAATCTATCAAAACAAAACAAACCCAAATGTCACAGTTGCAGCAGCCTGCTGAAAAATTAGTATACCCTAATTAGGTAGCGGGTTGAACTGTTTAGCGCTAAACCGCTGTTATACAAAGACAGATGCAGCCAAAAAGCCACTGCAAAGTAGCCTGCGGCAGGTCAGCTATAAGGACAACTATTAAGGAAAATAAGGGGAAAGCGATACATGAAAGGTCAATCATTTGATACGGATTTTTTGGTTATAGGCTCAGGCTTTGGCGGTAGCGTCTCGGCGATGCGACTGACCGAAAAAGGCTATCGCGTGATTATCGCGGAGCAAGGCAAGCATATATCGCCCGAGACCATGCCCAAAACCGTGCGCGATATCAAGCAGTTTTTGTGGTTGCCTGCGCTCAAGTACAAAGGTTTTTTTTCGCTTCAGCTATTTAAGCATGTCATGGTGCTGCATGGTAACGCGGTGGGCGGTGGCTCAATCACTTATGCCAACACCTTATTACAGCCAGAAGACAAAATTTGGCAACAAGGTAGCTGGGCAGGGCTTCACGATTGGCAAGCGGTGATGCCACAACATTATGAGACCGCCAAACGCATGCTAGGCGTGAGCCAAAACAAAAAAGTCGGCAACGCCGATTTGATGCTACAAAAAATGGCAAACTTAAGTGGCGTGGGCGATAGTTTTTATCTCACCGATGTGGGCGCCTACTTTAGTGAACATGACAAGTATGCTCACCCTGCTGTCAATGGTGACCCGTATTTTGGCGGCGCAGGTCCTAAGCGCAGTCCTTGTATAGGCTGTGGTGGCTGTATGGTGGGCTGCCGTTATGGCGCCAAAAATACCCTAGATAAAAACTACCTGTATTTTGCCCAAAAAAATGGCGCTACCCTGCTCGCTGAAACCAAAGTCACGGATATAGTACCGATAGCTGATGCTAGCAAATCGCCAAGCGACCCTGCCTATCAAAACGGTTCGCAAGGCTATCGGGTGACGCTGCAATCGGCGGATAAAGGGGAGTATCAAATCACCACCCAACAAATTGTGCTGTCAGCCGCCAGCCTCGGTAGTCAAAAACTGCTGTTTGAGCAGCGCCATAAAGGCAATATGCCTCATATTTCCCCTTATCTTGGCAAGCGTATCTATACCAATGCTGAATCTTTGCTGGGCGTGCGATTTTTGGATGAGCAACATGGCGCCATGAGCGATGGCGTGGCTATCGGCTCTGGGATTTATTTGGGCGATGGCACACACATTGAGGCGACGCGTTATCCTGAAGGTTTTAATATTGCCTCCTTTTTGGCGACGTTAAGCAATTATAAAAATGGTAAAAAAATGTCGCTATTGGCTTGGTTATGGTGTCTTATAGCGCAGTTTATCGTCAAGCCCCGTCAGGCGTGGCGTGCATTTCGACCGCATAATATGGCAAAACAAAGCCTTATCTTGCTATGTATGCAAAGCACGCCCTATGAGCTTGAAATGCGCTATCAAAAAAGCCCGTGGTGGCGGGCTTGGTTGGGTAGTCGCTACCAGATGCAAACCTATGGGCCTGCCATCCCCACCTTTATCCCCGAAGCAAGCGCGTTTGCCGAGCAGATGGCAACCCAAATGGGGGGAGTCGGTTATGGCGTGTTGTCGGAAGTATTTTTGAACATCCCAACCACCGCGCATTGTATGGGTGGGATTTCGCTGGGTAATTCTGCAGCAGATGGCGTGGTTGATAAGTACCACCGATTGTTTAATTATCAAGGGTTTTATGTCTGCGATGGCAGCAATATCTCGACCAACTTGGGCGTCAACCCAAGTCTCACCATAACGGCGTTGACAGAGCATGCCATGAGCCATATTCCGCACAAATCAACTCAGTCACCGTACCCTGCTGATACCACCAGGCAAAACGTGACGCTCGTTCAAAAAGATGCTAGCAAGATACCGGCTTAACTGCTATGTTGAGTTAAAATTTAACTAAATGATTGGAATAATACACATGACACCTCAAGACAACTCAGATGCAACTAATTCGGATGCAACTATCAATACCATGCAGCAGCAGTTCGACATCATGCGAACGGCTAGCCGTCAAGACCAATATGTTGATTGGTCAATTCGTAGTGCGCGGCTAAAAAAATTAGAACAGCTGGTGATGGACAACCAAAGCGAGATTATCACCGCTATTCATGCCGACTTTGGACAACGCCCAGCGGCTGAAACCACCATGCTTGAACTGTTCCCAACGCTTGAAGCCATTCGTTATACACAAAAGCACGGCAAGGCTTGGTCTGCCAAACAGCCGGTCAAAACTGGGATTTGGTTTTTGCCCGCTCGTAGTTATATCCAGCCGCAGCCGTTAGGACTCGTGGGCATTATTGCACCTTGGAACTATCCGCTGTATTTGGTGATTGCACCGCTGGCTGCCGCATTGGTGGCAGGCAATCGTGCAATGCTCAAAGTCTCAGAAGCCTCACCGAATTTTGAGCAGTGGCTGGCTGATGCGTTACCCAAGTATTTTGCCGCAGACGAAGTGACTTTGATTACAGGGGGTGTCGAAGTCGCACAAGCCTTTAGCCAATTACCGTTTGACCATTTGTTTTTTACTGGCTCTACCGCAGTGGGCAAACATATCATGAAAGCCGCGGCCCAGAATTTGACCCCTGTCACCCTTGAGCTGGGCGGCAAATCTCCTGTCGTGGTGACGCCAAGCGCTGATGTGGCAAAAACTGTCAACCGCGTATGGACAGGCAAAACCATGAACGCAGGGCAAACCTGTATTGCGCCTGATTATGTGTTGATGCAGGCGGATAAAAAACACGCCTTTATCGAACAATCAACCGCATGGCTTGACGCCCACTACCCTAATCTTGCAGACAATCCCGACTATAGCTTTGTCATCAACCCCAAACAAGCCAGCCGCGTGCAAGGTTATCTTGATGAAGCCAAACAGCGCGGTGCCACTATCATTCCACTGACCGATTATGAAGTGAATATCGAGACTGGATTTTTCCCACCGATGATTGTCACCGATTTACCCAGCGATGCTAAGTTGCTGACAGAGGAGATTTTTGCCCCTGTATTGCCACTGGTGTCCTACCAAGACTTGACGCAGGCAGTGGCGTATGTGAATGAGCGTGACCGCCCACTGGCGCTGTATGTGTTTGGCGAGGACAAAGCCGACACCGACTACGTGCTCGCGCATACAGTGAGTGGCGGCGCGTGTATTAACGAAACGATTTTTCACATTGCCCAGCAAAATCTGCCGTTTGGCGGTGTCGGGGCATCGGGGATGGGGCGTTACCACGGCAAATATAGCTTTGACACCTTCTCTCATCCAAAAGCGGTGTTTAAACAAAGTCACCTTAACTTCGCGCATTTGCTCCAACCACCGTATGGCAAGACCTTTTGGAACATGATGAAGGTGATTTTAAAAGCTTGATTTTAACCGCCTGATTTTTACAACTTGAAAACGTTTAACCCCACGCTTGCGATGGCGTGGTTTTTTACATGGCTTAACAATAAAATGGATTATTGATAATAGTTGTCGTGCTTTTTGAGCCACCAGTTCATGTTATCTTGGCGTTTGGCACGAAATTGTTCCAATCTTTTGGCAATAGCCGCATTGTGCGCTCGTGCGGTATCAAGCCCAAACAGAATCGGCACACTGACAAGCACGCCATAGCGCCATTTTGGGCTAGGCAGTCCCAAGCCATCACCAATATCATCACCCACTAAAGTCCGTGTGACACTGGCATTGACCCGCTCAACCAGCTGTCCACGTCTGTTGTTTTCACCCATAATTTGCGAGGGTAAATCATGCAGCGCTTTGGCGAGAGGTTTACCAAATTCAAAATCTAATTGCTGAGTTGCCAAATAGCTATAAAGCCATGCCCACACCTCGGTTTCATCTTCAGGAATGCGCGCCAGCTCAATCCCCATCCACCAACTTGCCAGTTGCCATAAGTGCATAATGCCTTGGGACTCTTCGGCGCTGATTCTTGCCCCCAGTAATTTTAGTCCGCGCATAATGAGTAGTGAAAACTGCAAGTGGGTTGCCACCATATCGGTTTGGTTAATGGGCAACCCCCAGTAGCCACTGTCCCAATCATGGCGGCATAATTGTTGTCTTACCAGACCGTGTATCTGACGCACTTGCAGACTTTGTCGCCAGCCTTCTGTGCCGATTGCCAATGGGGATTGCTGGTTGCGGCTAATCGCTGGGTACTCAGACACTGCCAAAATATATGCATAGGTTCGCATGAGCCTCGGCAATGCATCATGCACTAACGCCCCTGTTTTGATGAGTGGCAATGACAGCGCAGGGATACTATACCCTGCCATTAGCGCGACATTACGCAGTAACCAAATCAGCATCAACGGATAGCGCCGATAAGCGATTGCGCCAATCTCGGCAAGCTTGGCATCATACCAACTTGGATATTGGCAAAACTGCTGATACAACGTCTCAAACGCGGGCTGTCGCAATAACGCTTTGGCTGCTGATACGTTATTCGTTTGCGCTATCCCTTGCTCATGCAAAATTAATTGCTGCAGGGGTTTGGCAAATTTGATACCGCTGGATAACAGCGCATCGACAGGCTGATCCGCGACACCATACCCCTGCTGCATCTGTTGCAATAAATCCTTTGACACCTCAAAATCACGGGGCAATAAAAATCGTTTGATACGCTGCAACACTTGTAAATCAGCATGGTGGTCAATGTCAGTATTGCGCCCCAGTGTTGGCAAATCGGTTTGATAAAGCGGGTTCATAGCAGTGATAAATCAGTGATGAATGAACAGATAGCCTAGCGCATTTTGGCAACTAAAAAACACCTATGCAGCAAAAAAATCGAATTTTTTTGTTTAAAAATGTTAGACCTTAATCGACTGGGTATATTTACTGGATGAATTTGACCGTAGCTTGCCTAATGGGTTTCAATGACCAGTGGGATAATGATTGGTTGGGTAATGATGGCTAGCATAGCGCTAGTCAATTTCAAATCTATTATGTCACATTTATCGAACTATTTTGTCGCTGACGCTAAGCCTATTTTTGATTACACTATAGCCAACCTCTCTTGTCTTAACAGTATCAAAATCGAGCTACCCTTTGAAATCACCTAGAATCTTAGAAACGCCACCCAATTGGACCGAGGATGAAAAGCCCGCGTTACCCGGTTCCCCGCCGAGTATTGCTCACTCTCGATCAAAAAGCATTGTGTACTTTGTCATCGGTGTTTTTATTGCCATTTGTGGTGGCTTGGGCAACGGCATTATTACCGCCAATTTACCGCAAATCCAAGGCGAATATGCGCTGACACCCTCACAAGTGGCTTGGATACCTGCTGTGTATGTGATGGCAAATGTCAGCGCCAACCTGCTGCTGTTTAAAGCGCGTCAACAATTTGGATTACGCTGGTTTTCTGAAATATCCCTGCTGATGTTCATGCTGGTGATGTTTATTCATATATTTGTGCAAAACTATCCGATGGCTTTATTAGTCAGGGCAATGGGGGGCTTTGTCGCGGCGCCGTTATCCTCACTTGGACTTTATTATGTGATGCAAGCTTTTAGTAGTCAGTATCGCCTGCAAGGTTTGTATATTGGTTTTGGGGTCAGTGCGCTGGCTATTCCGTTGGCTTGGATAATGTCCCCTTATTTGGTCAATGTGAACGACTGGACTCGGCTTTACACCTTTGAGTTTGGTTTGGCGCTGTGTTGTTTTGCGATGGTAGTCGCCGTCAAGTTGCCACGAAGTCTACGTATTGAAGTGTATGAAAAGAAAGACATTCTCACCTTTTTGTTATTGGCGCCCGGTTTTGGGTTACTGTGTGGGGTGCTAGTACAAGGGTCGATTTTGTGGTGGGAAAACTCACCCTTATTGGCGTATATGCTCATTGGCGCGTTGGCGCTGTTGATGTCAGGCTTTTTCTTTGAGCATTACCGCAAAAATCCCTTGATTATGACCCGCTGGCTCGGGAGTTTTGCGTTATGGCGTTTTGTGGTGGGCGCTTTTTTACTGCGTTTGATTATGTCTGAGCAAAGTTATGCGGTGGTGAATATTTTAAAATCTCAAGGTCTCATGTCCGACCAGTTTGTGGGTTTTTATACGGTCATATTTTTTGGTATGTTGGCAGGTTTGATAGTCAGCGCACTGACCTTTTCACGGGATCATTTGATTCCGCCGATGGTGGTAGCGACTTTATTGGTGGCGGTTGCCAGTGTGTATGATGCCAATATGCTCACCAGTGACGTACGACCCCAAAATTTTTATCTCAGTCAATTTGCAGTCGCGTTTGCAGGCTCACTGTTTATGGGTCCATTGGTATTGATGGGATTTGGGCTCACGCTGCGACAAAGCGTCAATCATGTCATCACCTTTATCATCTTGTTTGGTGCGACCCAAAACTTTGGCGGGCTGGTAGGCTCGGCTTTTTATAGCACCCTGCAACAGCAGCGCACCCAGTATCATAAACAAAGTATTTTACAGCAAATGCAATCGACAGATGCCACAGTAACCCAGCGGCTTCAACAATACCAAGCAGGGTTTAAACCCGTCATCACCGACAACAATTTGTCGCAGCAACAAGCCCAACAATCCCTCAACCAAATTGTTACGCGAGAAGCGCAGATTAAAGCGTATGGCGATATCATTACTGTGAACAGTTACATTGCCACGTTTTTATTTGCTTGGGGTATGATTAATATCGCCCGCAAAAAATACATTGAAAATCGGCAAAAAGTAGCAATTAAGCAAACATAGACTGGATACGCTAGAGGGTATAACAAGGCGACCCAATTAGATAACTGTTTTTTTAAATAACAGTTTAATGATAAATAAAATTTAATCATCAATAAAATGCTTACGGAAAAACCCAACTCATGAGTAGTGAAGCAACAACCCAAAATGATGCGCCAGCTGATGACAGCGATGATAAACCCGCACAGGCGCCGGAAAAGATTATCAACCCTAGACCGCGCACCTTAATTATCATGTTGGTAGTTTTTTTGCTCGGTGTTGGGGTGATTTTATGGGCATGGCATTTGGGTCCGTTTAACTCCCCACTGCAACAAACTGAAAATAGTTATGTTAAAGGCAATATCACCCTATTGTCGGCACAAATTAATGGTTACATCGAAAAAGTCTACGTCACCGATTTTGAGGACGTCAAACAAGGTCAGCCGTTAGTTAAAGTCAGCAGTGCTAACTACTCACAGCAAGTGGTACAAGCCGAATCAGGGCTGGAACAAGCGACTACTAATTTAGCTAACCAGCAACAAATCATCGAGCAGCGCAAAGCCGATGTCAAAGCCGCGCAGGCAAAAGTAGCACAAGTTAAAACCCAGCTAGAATTGTCTATCCAACAGCTGAAACGACTTGAATCTTTGGTCGGTGTTGGCGCCGTGTCACAAAATGAAGTCGATACTGCCAAAGCAGCAGTTAAAAACAATGAAGCATTGATGAGCCAAGCAATCGCCAGTGTCGATGTCGCCCGCGAAGGTCAAAAAACCGCGGAAGTGGCAAAGATTGGTTTGGTGGCACAGGTTAAAAGCGCCAATGCACAGTTAAATCAAGCCAATACCAACCAAGAGTATGGCTTAATTACCGCCCCGACCTCAGGTAAATTAGGGCAAATCAATATCCGTACCGGTCAGCTGGTGACGCAAGGCACGCAGTTGGTTTACCTCATTCCAAAATCGATGTGGGTCATTGCCAATTTTAAAGAAACCCAAATTGATAAAATGAAAATCGGGCAAAAAGCGTGGTTTACTGTCGATGCCCTAGGCAAACAAAAATTTACGGGGGTAGTCAAAAGCATCTCCCCCGCAACAGGGTCAGAATTTAGTGTCATTAAAACCGACAATGCCACCGGGAATTTTACCAAAGTGGTACAGCGCATTTCTGTACGCATTGACATCGATGGCAACCAAAGTCGTCTGAATGAATTGATGCCAGGTATGTCGGTAGTGGCAACGGTAGATACATCAAGTTAGCAAATTAACCCTTGTTTATTCTCCTCTACCAAACGCAGTTTAGTCAGATAAGCTTAAAAAATCTTTCGCTAAATAAGCGGGGTTAGGATATTGATAAAACCCCTCACCCGTGGCTTCACCCAGTTTATTGGTATCGACCAGTTCTGCTTTGAGCTTTTCAGCGGGCTGCTGTAAAGAAGGGTCCGTTTTTGCCAGTTCATTAAAGATGTTGTAGTTGGTTTTCATGCCATTTTTATCCAAAATCGCCATCGGTCCAAAGGGTGAACTCGTGGCTATCATCCACGTTTTATCAATGGTTGCGGCATCAGCAACGCCATTTGCCCACAGTTTTAACCCCGCTACCAATAACGGAATCAATAAGCTATCAAGCACATAGCCCGATTGTTCTTTTTTCACCGCTATCGGTAACATGGCAATGGCTTTGGCAAATTCGATCACGTCAGCATAGACTTGTGGGTCGCAACTTGGAGCCGCCATCAACTCCACCGTATTACGGATATGGATATGATTGGCAAAATGCAGCATCAAGAATTTTTCTGGACGGTTAGTAAAGGTCGATAACACGCTTGGCAATAGCGTTGATGAGTTACTGGCAAACACGGTTTTGGCAGGGGCGGCGGCTGAGGCTTTGCTATAAAAATCTTTTTTGATGTCTAAGTTTTCTGGCACCGCTTCAATCAATAGGTCTGCATCTTTTAACGCCTCATGCAAGTCCGTGGTGTAAGCCAAATTTTTGCTAGCTGCTGCCACTTGGGCATCGGTTTCACCTAGATCATGCTGATGCTGATTGGCAAGGTCGGTAAAGCGGGTTTTCGCCTTAGCAATCGCATCATTATTAATGTCATAAATAGTCACGTTAAACCCATGAAACGCACATTGCACCGCAATTTGGTTACCCAATACGCCACTGCCTGCCACGGTAATATTTTTATAGGGTACTTTGGGTAAATCCGCTTTGGGTGGCTTTAAAAAGTCAGGATTTTTAAAGGCGGGATTGGGGTATTGATAAAATCCTTCACCCGTTGGCACGCCTAATTTATTTTGCTCGATATACTCTTTTTTAAGCATATCAACGACGGCTTGGTCTTGTTGTTTACCCTTAGCCACAGCAAGCTTGTAAATATTGTAAGGGGTAGTCAGCCCCAGCATATCATAAAAAGCAAATGGTCCCATCGGCGAGCCTGTGCCAAGCATCCAAGTTTTGTCGATGGTTTGAATGTCAGCAATGCCTTGGATATACAGCTGCATCCCTGCATTTAACCAAGGATTGAGTAGTGAATTTAGTACATAGCCCGAGGTTTCTTTGTTGACGATAATAGGCACCATGCCGATTTGTTTGGCAAACGCGGTCACCGCATCAAATACATTAGGGTCAGTATCAGCATGCGACATAATTTCGGCAAGATTGCGCTTCCAAATCTCATTGGCAAAGTGCATCATTAAAAACTTAGCAGGACGGTCGGTAAATTTGACCAAATCACTGGGCAACATGGTAGATGAGTTACTGACAAATACGGTTTTGGCAGGGGCGGCTGCTGAGGCTTTTTGATAAAAATCTTTTTTGATGGCGACATCTTCAGGCACCGCTTCAATCAACAAGTCGGCGTCTTTTAAGGCGGCGGTTAAATCTGATGTATAGCTCAAGTTTTGCTCAGCCTGTTTGGCTTGTTCGCTTGTTTCGCCCAAATCATCCTGATGACGTTTGGCGATATCGGCAAATTTGGTTTTGGCTTTATTGAGCACCTCGTCATTGATATCATACACAACGACTTTAAAACCATGAAACGCCGCTTGTATGGCGATTTGATAGCCCAAAACACCACTGCCTGCGACTGTGACATAGGTAAAATTAACAAGATTATTTGACTCTGACATACAAGACTCCTAGATTAACAGGCAAATACGCAACTTTATTTTTGGTATTATCGTATTTGCTGTCGACTATTTTTGATTAGATTAAAAGAAAAAAACCGTTAGCCCAGTCCCAGGCTAACGGTTGTTGAATGATTGAGGGCGATGTAGTTTTTCACCCAATGGGTCAAATCTTACCCGAAACAACGCCCCCTTAACCGCCCCGCTACTGATTTTTTGCCAAATTTACAGGCTATAAAAATCTTTATCAAATGCCTGTTTTAGATTGGTTGGCTCGGCACGTTTTTTATGATTTAAACGATGGCGCGTGGTCGAGGCGGTTTGATAGGCACGCAGTCGCGCGTGTTGCAAATTACCAATCGGACGGTTAGCTTCAATACAGCGAAACGGGGTAAATGACAAGTGTTCCATAATGTCAAAATTACCGTCATCCGGCACATCTTGGCAAGGGATGGTGAGTTTTGCCACTGTCACAAACGGGGCGTCTTTTTCATCCCATTCTTTGGTCAAGTCATTGATGGGTTGGTCTTTTAAGTTACGGCACAGCTGGATTTGCACATCAAACTCATAATCATGCTCACGGATTTCTTGTAAAATCAAAGGACGAATCGCCTCGTTAGTGGCGTTGACATCTAGCTCACGGCGTTTGATTTTGGCTTGTGACGCTTTGGTCGGGGCGACACGGATTTTTGCCATATAGTCGCCATGACGCACCGCCCCTTGTGAGTAAAAACTGTATAACAAGGTATTTTGCGGTTTGATGCTTTTAAACTTACTAAAAGCCCTAAAAGTCTTGAGGGATTCTTTGGATGGCAGTTTTTTGCCATATTGGGTAACCCAGTCAAAGGCAAACTTGGCTTGACCTTTTGCGCCTTTGGCAAAATAATCATTTAATTGTAAAAATAGCCGTGAAATATAACTATAGTCTTGGATAGTATTACAAAAGAAAATAGGAAAATTAATGAGATTGTAGTCAAAGTTTGGGCTATCTGGCTCATCTGGAAGTAATTTTTCGCCTTTGACACCAAAGACTTTAATCGCCAACCCTTGAGAAAGTCCCAACTTGTTGTCAGCAGCCACACGAGATGAACCGTTAGAAAAACGAATCACCGCTTCATGGCGAGCGGGTTTGGCATAGATACCTTGGGCATATTCTTTGGGCAGTTTTGGTAAAATCTCAAAGTTGGCTTTTAATGCACAGTAGCCTTTGGCATGGGCATCTCGGGTGTGATAGTTGATTTTGCTAACCGTGTCTGATTTGCCGATATAGTCACGAATATCTGCGGTGATTTGGTCGATGGCTTTTTCATCGTCGCTAGTAAGCTGGTCGATGGCTGGGTCAAACTTGGCATAACGACGACCGAATAATTTATTTAACATGATGATTGTCCTTTGTTATTTTCATTATTTTATAAAGTTAGCGGTACTAAAAATGCCTAACCTTTTTTTATTTAGTTTTACTCTCATATGAATTTTCGTTAAGCTCACTAATCCATTTAAGTGCCGACAAGCTCGGTACAAAAAGATATTCACCGCCTTGTAGGGTATTAAATTGCAAAATATTGGTATGACGCTTACGAATTGGCTCATCGGGTACGGTGAACACATCGCTATCAGCGTTACTACCTGCATGTACGCCTAGCATTGGGTCACGTTCTTCCCCAAGGTTCATAAAGTTACCGTCATTAACCCATTGGCTTTGCAAAAACTCCAGCGTGTCCATGGCATGCGCGTTGATACCAATAAAAAATAAACCCCGTTCTTGGCCGTCGTCTTGGGTCACGTTGGGTGGCACGATATCGCCATACGATACACTACGGCGGATGATACGGTGAAGACGCACATCGCTTAGAATAAAGTCTTTGGTATTGCGGGGGTTCATACGGCGAGCATGGGCACCAAATGGGCAGCCTTTGCCATAGGGATCGTCCGTGTAGTCAAATTTATTGTTTGCTACATTGTCTTTGCCGAGGGCTTCATCATCGTGATCTGGGCTTAGGGTGATGGGAGCGCCCGAACGCCAGCGCCCGAACATTTTTGCCCCCAGTTTATCAGCTTTAGCTGGGTCATTGCCGCTTTGTTCTAGGCAATAGCGGTTAAAGTCAGCCACATTACTCTGGTATTTTCGCAGTACCATAAACGAGCCGTTTTTTCCCAATACTTCTGGTTGTGGCATGGGGGGTACCACGCCCGCCTCACCTTTATAACCTAACACAAATTCACCCGCCGCAATCGGACGTTCGGTGTTATTTTCAAGGCTGATACCACTGCCATCCACTTCTGGGTTACTGATGCCATCGCGATAACCAAACACGTTTTTGACCTCACCTTTTACGCCAAAATCATGTTCCACCAAGATTTCGATCGCGTTACGGCTGGTATCTAGATAAGGGGCAAACGCCTGTTTAAGTTCGGCAAGTTTGGCTTGCCATTTTTCTTGGCTATTGGCAATCACCGCGCCGCAAATATGAATATCGCCTTTATCACCAAATGGCGCAACCCAGTTGCTAGGGTCATTATCGCCTTTGTCACCCAAGATATCGGAGCGGCCTGCCATACCTGCTTTGAAATTTTCTGGGAAAGAATCAAGCGAGCTTTGTGGTAAGCCTAATGCTTTTAGCCCCTTATACGTCATTGCAATAGTCACATCGGTATCCACATCTTTTTGGAAATTTTTTGAGCCTGTGACGTTTGGTAATACCGCTTTTAGTAATTCACGACCCGCATTGCTGTCATTGACTTTTAGCGCGACAAGCGTGCCATAGTAAGGTGCAGGGCGGTCATGCAAAATGATAGCTTGAATATCCTCAAGTTCCATCGTGGCGATATTGGGATAGATAGCGTTCGTTGCCCGTGTGGTGACGCTATGCAGCTGCGTGCTGATTTTTTGTTTGGCTTCGTGTACCCGTTCTTTAACACTGCCTTTTTCAGTGGGTGTATCGCTGTGTTCAAATTTGTCTTTAACGGCCTCTATGCCATGCTCGATACCATCTTGTAGATGGGTTTTTAGTTTGCCAAGTAGGCTTTCATTCGCTGGGTTGTCGTTATTCATGGTCGTTCCTAGCAGAGAATTTCAAAAATTTGATGCTAAGAACCTGCTCACCATACACCACGCTAAATATCGCTTATGGTAAAAATCATGCAACAAATGGCTTTTGTATCGAAATTTTAACCTAAAGTTTGCCCATTCAGCGTACGCTTATAATAGTACGCTGATAAACGTGATAGGGTGAATACAGGTTCTAAGCGGGCTTATTGGGCTTGTTCAATGGCTTTATTGATGCCACGCACGATTTTGTCATTACGCGCAATATCACGAACCGTTAGATGCGGCACACCCACATACCAACCGGTAGCGGTAATCTGATGGTCAAGGATGAATTGCTTGACAGTCGGGCTTTTAATCCCAGGCCAACCCTCTACATTGCCAAAAATCAAGTCCATGAGTTCTGGAATTTTGGTAGCAAAGTCATTGATGTAGGCGTCCCAATCGCCATCATAGGCGGTACAAAACAGTAGCTTGGTGTCATTGTCTAAAAACACTAACCGCAAATCATGCAAGGTGCCTACATTGGTCGCCCCTGCAAGATTTCCTTTGGTAATTTCCAAAATTCGCTTGATACGAGCCGCCCCATCTTTGGTTAAGGGGGCGATGGCGGTGAGTTCAGACACTTTGCCTGATTTTAAGCCCTTTTCACCGGCGCTGGTGACAGAATGATCATAGCCATCATTAGCGCCCTCTTTTAGATTTGCCATAAGCATTTGTGCTTTTAAAGCCACATCATCTAATAAAGAAAGTTTTTCGTTGTTTTGATTTGTCATGTTTTATTGCCCTTATAGTTAGTTGATCATTAATTGACGTGCATGATTTAAATTTATTTATCTCATAGTTTTATTATTTAAAATTTAAATCCTTTGTATTATATAAGCCGCAAAAAGCAAAAAGCGTTAAAATAACTTTTATCACCCATAAAATTACAAAACTAAACTATTGATTAAAAAATGACATACTAGAAAACCATAAAACCGAAGCATTAATTTAAAAAATTCTAATTACAATCAATAGGTTATTCGAATTTTAAATATGAACTTTGTGTATAGAAGTCACTTTTCCTGCTATGTGGGACCTCAAAAAATTTGGGACCTTGAATTTTGATGATTAACTTTGGCAAAGTAGCTTGCTGGTCTAATCTCACCGTATAACTGGCTACCACTTTTAAAAAAAGTGTTTATCAGTTAAAAGGGCTATCAGTTAAAAGATGTTTATCATGGCTAGGTTGCATTCCACTCACCCTGTAGGATGATAGGTGCCTAATGATAGATATAGACGAGGCGTAAAACGTGCCTTAGTTAGCACGTTTTATCACAAGTATTTAAGACGCCT
This sequence comes from Enhydrobacter sp. 8BJ, assembly GCA_902506225.1. Lineage (GTDB taxonomy): Bacteria > Pseudomonadota > Gammaproteobacteria > Pseudomonadales > Moraxellaceae > Faucicola. The sequence continues at coordinate 2,346,872 of LR733345.1, forward strand.
TTAATATGCCTTTAAGATAAATTTAAGAGGCAATGGCGTGTTTGGGTGCGGCAGTGGCGGGTGTTGTTGGGGTTGCAGTGTCACGGGTTTGTTGCGGCGGTGCATAGTTATTAGCGACAATTTCACCAAATGGTCCTGTCAAATTTGGCTTGACCAAGGTGTTTTGGGTGTCAATCGGTAATAATGGGAAAACCAATTCAGCAAACCGATACGCTTCTTCCAAGTGTGGATACCCTGAAAAAATAAAGTTATCAATGCCCAAATCGGCATACTCTTGAATACGCGCGGCAACAGTTTGTGGATCGCCCACCAATGCCGTACCTGCGCCACCACGTACCAGTCCAATCCCTGCCCATAAGTTGGGCGAAATTTCTAAGTTATCACGGCGACCGCCATGCAAGGCTGCCATACGTCGTTGTCCCACTGAGTCCATTTGAGCAAATTTGGCTTGGGCAGCGGCAATGGTGTCGTCATTGACATGACTCAATAATTCATCAGCGGCTTGCCAAGCGGCTTCATTGGTTTCACGCACAATCACGTGCAGACGAATACCATAACTTAATGTGCGACCTTTGGCAGCGGCTTTGGTTTTAAGCTGCTCAATCTTCTCTTTGACGGCGGCAGGCGGCTCACCCCACGTCAAATAACTGTCAACCTGTTCGGCAGCCAGTGTTTGCGCCGCCTCAGATGAACCGCCAAACCACAAGGACGGATATGGCTGTTGTAGAGGGGGATATAGCAATTTGGCATCTTCGACTTGCAAGCGTTCACCGTTAAAAGTAAAGGATTCACCTGTGTGCGAGCGGGTCAAAATCTCTCGCCAAATCGTGGTGTATTCACTGGCTGTCTGATAACGCGTGGCGTGGTCTTCAAAGATGCCATCGCCTTTAAGCTCTTGTTCATCGCCGCCTGTGACCAGATTAAGCAGTAATCGACCATTTGATAATCGATCAAAGGTGCCTGTCATACGAGCAGCAAGCGCGGGTGTCGTCACCCCAGGGCGTAATGCCACCAAAAACTTTAAGCGAGTGGTCGCATCAATGAGACTAGCAGCGACCAGCCAAGGGTCTTCACATGAGCGACCTGTCGGAATCAACACTCCTTCATAGCCGAGGTTATCGGCTGCCACTGCAATTTGCTTCATATAGGTATGGTCAACGGTTCTTGCCCCTTTACTCGTGCCTAAATAACGACTGTCGCCATGTGTCGGTATAAACCAAAAAATTTTCATCGTAACCCCTGCTTGTAAGCTCAAAAATTGATTAAGATAACTCGCCTTTTGTCGTTGGCGGTTTATCAGTAGCCATAAGCTTAAAGCAAATATCGCTCGATAAAAAATAATAAAAACTGCTTTGATTAGCACAAAAACTACTTAATAATTTTACTGCTAACCCTATCAATTTAATCGCTAAAGCAGTGACATCAAAAAACGCTTTACAGCTTTCACCATAAAGCGTTTTATCGTCAAATGAATTGATATCAACACCAGATAAACAAGCCCAAATCTTAAAAATAGCACAGCAAGCGAGACAGCAAGCGAGTTTAACGCGTATTACATCGGATGTAACAGAAGATAAGTTTGCCAACTTGCTTATCAGGATTTAGCGTTAGCTGCTAGGTTGTATGGCATCATGCATTGTTGCTTGGGTCAACGTAGGGTTACACAAGGCTAAAAACTGATAGCCATATCCTCGTAAAAAATGCCCTTGTCGCACTGCGAGCAAGGTGGTATTTTGATGAAATAGCGGCTCACAATTGAGTAATGTTAACTGGGTGTCTTTATTGGGATTAAACGCCATATCCGCGATGATACCAATGCCCATGCCAAATTCCACATAAGTTTTTATCACATCAGAATCCAATGCCGTCATCACAATATCAGGCTGTAATTCTGCTTTGGCAAATGCTTCATCAATCATCGTTCGCCCGGTATGACCATTAATGTAAGTGATAATCGGATAGTGGGCTATGTCGGCAAGCGTTACCTGTTCAAGCTGGGTCAACGGGTGATTGGGCGGCACCACAATCGCATGGTACCAGTGATAATAAGAAAAAGTCACAAGCTCGCTATAGCTTGACAAGGCTTCGGTGGCAATGCCAATATCCGCTCGTCCATCAAGTAGCATTGCTGCGATTTCTTGCGGCGCGGCTTGTAGCAAGCGCAAATGCACCTTAGGAAAAAGCTGTTTAAACGCTTGCACAACGGGTGGCAAAATATAACGAGATTGGGTATGGGTGGCCGCGATGGTCAATTCGCCTTTATCTTGGCTGGTATATTGTTCAGCCAAGGTTTTGATATTGCTGGCATCATGTAGCATCCGCTCTACAATGACCAATAACTCTTTACCCGGTTCGGTCAAACCTAATAGCCGTTTACCCTTACGCACAAACAGCCCTACCCCAAGCTCATCTTCTAAGTCTTTGATATGTTTGGATACACCCGATTGTGAGGTAAATAATGCATTGCCCACTTCGGTCAAATTATAGTCACAGCGTACCGTTTCTCGAATAATACGAAGTTGTTGAAAATTCATAGTCTGTCTGCCCAAATAATCCGATAATCAATCAAATTAGTGTAAGCCGAGCAAACTAGGACAACAAACTCCCATCAAACAAATTAATATTCCAAAATTACATATAGCAATGATAAAAATAAAATATTTTGAATAAAACTAAGCTTTTGATTGCTTGAGAGATATTGATGATGACTGCCCTTATCAGGTCAGCCAATACTCACTAAGGCATACTCCAATCAAGCAACGGATGGATGGTTTTTAGGGGATGATTGAGTAGTTTGCGGGTGTAGTCTGGCTTCGGCGCTCGATAAATCTGGCACTGCCACAGAGGGTAATATTTCGGCTTGTTCGACTTGTTTATTAATGCCTAACTGCTGATTGGCTTGCGCTGATTTTTCTTTAATGGCTTGGGCGCGTTTGCCTTTGGCGGGTGCCCATTCAAGTATCGGCAACGCGCGCGCTACGGCTAACACAATACGGTCACGCAACTGTTGGCTTGAGACGGTGTATTGTGGGGTAAAGTCTTTATCCGTCGCATACACGCCAATTGGCAATGTCTGGGCTTGAAAAAAACTAAACAATGGGCGAAGTTGGTGCTCTAGAACCAGTGCATGACGCTCGCTACCGCCCGACGCCGCCAATAATACTGGCACATCCACGAGCGCGGTCTGCTCCACAAAGTCAAATAAGTGTTTAAACAATCCGGTAAAAGACGCGCGATACACCGGTGTTCCTACAATCAAGGCATCCGCCGCTTCAATCGCTGCCAAGTCGTTTTGCACTCGTTCTGGCAGTTGGTTACGATAAATCGCCCCACTGAGTAAAGGCCCGATTTCACTCAGCTTGATAAAATGTAGGTTGATGGGTGTGGCTTGTGCCAATTCATCTACAATATTTTGCACTAAACTTTCGGTTTTTGATGGCGTGTTGAGCCCACCCGATACCGCAACGATATTGAGTGGCATGGCTGGATTTGGTTGATTGGTGAAATTTTGAGTGATAGACATCTTTATTCCTTAATTTAGTGTAATCAGATAAATCGATGACATGTCGATAACCCCATTAAACAAAAAATTAAGCCGCTTGTGAAACAACAATATCTGCATTATTTAGCTGATTTTTTGCTATATCAGATTTGCCATATCAAAGTGGTAAATCTGCAGAGCTACAATTGGCGTTTATCGACCCATTGAGCCAGACTATCGCCTGTGGCTTGCACCAACATCACCAATGCCACCAAAACCACAATGACTGATACCATCATTTGTACATCAAAGCGCTGATAGCCGTAACGATAGGCGATATCGCCCAAGCCACCCGCTCCAATTGCCCCAGCAATGGCAGACGAATTAATCATGGTGACAAGCGTCACGGTAAACCCTGCAATAATGCCAGGCAATGCTTCGGGCAATAAGACATGCTGAATAATCTGTGTGCGGTTACAGCCAATCGCTTGTGCCGCTTCTATTAAGCCTGGGTCAACTTCGCGCAGACTCACTTCAGCAATTCGGGCAAAAAAAGGGGTCGCTGCTAAGGTTAACGGTACCACGGCTGCCCATACACCATAGCTTGTACCGACAATCATTCGAGTGGCTGGAATAATAGCCACCATCAATATCAAAAAGGGAATAGCACGCACGATGTTTACCGACCAACCCAAACTTAGATTGGTTAAAAATGATGGGGCAATACCTTGCTCGCTTGAATTGACCAATACCAATGCGATCGGTAGTCCCAATAAAAACGCTAAAATCGCTGATACGCCAACCATAATCAGCGTATCAATCAACCCCGTCAGTAACAACTCAAGCATAACCAATTACCTCCACATGCAAAATTTGATTTCCCAAGCGATGTGCTAACTGGGCGATATCTAAACCCGTTGTTGCGACGCCAACGACGATATTGCCTACCAAATAGCCTTGAATGGTATCCACTTGACTTTGATACAAAGAGACGGGCGCTTCAAATTGCGCAAAAATTGCTTTTAAATCAGGGGCAGATTTTCTCGGGGTAACGTATCTTAGGTTAAGCAAGGTATGAGTGGCATTGTGTTTGTCGGTGAGTTTATCCTCACCCAAATCAATGGATAACTGGTTATAGCCTAGTAATTCTTGGGTCATGGTGTGCATGGGTGAGGCAAATACTTTCCACACCGGTCCTGTTTCAACGATTTGCCCTTGGTTAATGACAATCACTTGGTCGCAAATATCTCGAATGACTTGCATTTCATGGGTAATGAGCACAATGGTAATGCCGAGTTTTTTATTATAGTCAAAACCGAATTATACCAGGCAACTTTCAACACAATCCTTAAGCGTATCAAACTTGCTTAGCGTTAAACGAACCTTTTGCTTGATGACTGCCCACAACTGCTCAATCGGATTAAGTTCAGGTGAGTAAGGCGGTAAGTACGTCAGTTCAATATTATAAAGTTCCGCAATTTGCTTTAAATCGCCACCATGATGAAATCTGGCATTATCCAACACCAATACACTTTTTGGATAATTTCCCTTATCATCTTTTGGCAAAGATTGCCCCAAAGTGTGTAGCCAGTTTTCAACTATCACACGGTTACAACCACCTTCAAAGGTAACAGGTGCGATGAGTTTAAAGTCATTTAATCGCATGGCTCCCATTAAGTTTAAGCGTTTACCCTTATTTGCATCGATTTTGGCATAACAAGGCTTGCCAATAGGCGACCAACTGCGGGTGTAATATTGCCTTTGATAAAATCCTGTTTCATCCATAAATAGGATGTTGTCAGCGGTAAGGCTCAAGGTTAATAGCAGTAAACCCAGCATCAGTTTAAACCCAATTTGCTTTAGTAAATCGGCTTGCTTAAAGAGCGGGGTCTTTTTTTAAAACTCCATTTGATTCGACGTAAGGTTTGTAAAAAGGCATTATAAGAAATATCGATATCAGGATGGTCTTTTAAGTATTGTTCTCTAAGCTGTTTTGCGGTGTCGAATTCCTGAGCGTTAACGTAGTCCTCAAAGGCGACTAGGTCAGTGATAATGTGTTTTACGCCAACAGGTGCAAAGGGTTTTGGCTTGGTATTCCCTTGTTCTTGATAGAGCTTTATCCAGTCATCAAGGGTGTTGCGGTTGATTTCAAATAGCCTGGCTGTTTGGCTTTTGTTGCCTGTCTTTTGCCAGTGGTTGACGGCTCTGTCTCGTAAGTCTTGGTTGTATATTTTGGGCATGGTGGTATTGGTTTAAAATGCTTATTATATTACAGTTTTAACTATAATTTGCTTGAGTAACTGCAAAATCAACTGGGTACTTTCTGGGTCTAGTGCTGACGTGGCTTCATCACACAATAACATTTTGGGTTCATTCACGAGCGCCCGCGCAATGCCCACCCGCTGTTTTTGACCGCCTGATAACTGGGAAGGATACATCAATGCTTTATCACTAAGCCCCACCATCTCTAGCACTTTCGCCACACGTTTCTTGATATCAGCTTGACTCACCTTGGCGACTTTTAATGGCAAGGCGACGTTGTCTTGTACTGTTTTGCTCGACAGCAGATTAAAATGCTGAAAAATCATACCAATACCTTGTCGCAGCTGTCGCAACTGTGTTTGGTTGAGTGCTGCCACATTGTTATCATCAATATAAACATGACCATCACTAATCGACTCCAAGCCGTTGATAATGCGTAATAAAGATGATTTGCCTGCCCCGCTTTTACCGATAATACCCAGAATTTTGCCTGTTGGCACCTCAAGCGAGATATCTTTTAGTGCATGAATCGTTTGCGCTTGTCCTTGATAAAACTTATTGACCTTATCGATTCGGATATAGGGAGATGATGAATGACTGCTATCTTGGGTAATATGAGTAAATGATTGCATAGCATGATCCTTGCTAATTGTTATGGCTAAAACTTGTTAACGCATTATGAGGTCCAACCTGAAAACCAAAGTTTTTCCCCGATTTCTTTGTTTAGCATTTGTTTTACGTTAGGGGAAGTTTGATAAATGTGAATAAATTTTTTCAGCTGTTCGGCGCGCTCAGGATTTTTTTGGGCAAAATCATCCCGGGTGACAAATAAAATCGCATAGCGGTTGTTGGTGGTATCATCAAGGATTAAGGCTTGGTTGGCGTCAATGGTTTTGGCTAAGCACAAATAATGCGGATAGCTAAACACCAAATCAGCATCATCAACCGCTCGTGCGGTCTGCGGACCTTCGACTTCAACAAACTGCAATTGTTTTGGATTACTGCTGATATCGCTTAAATTAGACAGAAAATTATTTGGGTCTTTTAGCCCAATTAATTTTGCCTGTTGCAGCAGTAGTAGCGCACGCCCTTGGTTAACAGGGTCATTTGGCACCATGGCTGATTAAAATCCGTCATGCTAATTCCTTACCGCTAAATGCTTGAATAAGGCACCATGGTAAAGATTTTTTTTCGCAAAGATAACCAAGATATTTTGCTATCTATAGCAAGAAATGTGATGAACAATATGTCATTTGATTGATTGGGTGAGCATAAAAAAAGCCCATCAATCTTTTAATGGGCTTATATCAGGGCTTAGACCAACAGGTAAATTGTTGGATAAATTTCAAATTAATAACCAAGCTAATTTGTAGCGATAGGGTTTTTCAAACCATCAAAAATATCCCCACTGTCGGCTATAATTTACTGTCAGCTGATATTGATTTTCATCAATACCCGCTGCTTTGAGGGCTTTTTTTAACTCCCACGTATCAAAGACGGCTTGGGAGCAATGATTGCTAAAGCCAAATTGCGCTAACACCGTCTTTGGCAATGAGATTTGACTTTTGATAGTGGTTGATTGGGTAATCATAAATTTATCCAATAGTTTGCAAACACATGGTTAGAGAGCCAATAGCCCAGCGGTAGATTGACCAAAACACCCGCTGTAAACGCCAGTACAGGTTTAATGCCCACGCTTGCCAATGCTTTAAATCGCGTTGTCATACCAATTGATAAAAACGTTAAGGTAAAAAACCAACCGCGATAGTCCTTGATAAGACCCAATGCTTGTTTATTAAAGGCTTCAGCGTTGGGTGCAATCAATACAAATAAGGTCGTGATGATTGAGGCAATAAAAAAACCGATAATAAATTTAGGAAATCGACGCCAAATCTCTGATTTATCAATTCGCTCGTTCGTTGAAGCACGCTCCCAGACAGTGACCGATAAATAAGCTGCCAAAAATGCCCATAATCCAACAAACATATCTCGGCCTACCACTTTCATTAATGTAAAGGCTTGGGTAGCAGACTCATTACCAATCGCTTCAACCGCTGCAAAGCCAGCAGCGTCTGCAAATTCAGACGTTCCAATCCAGGCACCAGCAATCGCAGGTGGCAAATCCAACAACTTACAAGCAAATGGCAGCGCAAAAATCATAATTACCGCCCACACAATCACCAACGAAATTGACGCCGCCACATGCTCATGCTTGGCTCTACAGGCACCGCCAATGGCAATCGACGCTGACACCCCACACACCGAGCCACCTGCGCCAAGGGTCGCTGCAAATCGGTTATCAAGCTTGAATACTTTTGTTGCTACGAAATAAATGGTAGAAAAAGTCACAACCGAAACAATTAAGGCTTGCACAATGGCGGCCGGACCCGCTTTTAAAATCGTAGTGAAGGGTAAGGTCGCCCCCATTAAAATAATACCAATTTTGACATAGTATTCGGTTCTCAGCACTTCCTTTAATTTATCAGCAATTGAGGTAAAATTGCCAAGTAACAGACCTATGAACAAGGCTACTAAAGGACTTTCTAGTTGCCATGCTTTGACAGTCTTATTACTGCTTAAAATCAAAATGCCCGCCGCCATCAAAAACAATAGGACAAATTTGGCTAAAAATGGGGGTAACTCTATGTCTGGTTGCGTTGATTTGGCACCCAAAAATAGCAGTAATCCAAAACCAATTCCTAAGCTTAGCAGTCCTAGGATTGAATGGCTAACTAGGTTAAATAACTCACTAAAGTCTGACCAAGGTTTTATTTTGACATTTAAGTTGGCAATAGGTATTTGCAATATATACAAGGTGCAAATCACCACCACAATAAATAGTCCCAGCACAACCGACCAATTATCCTCATTTTTTAAAAATTTCATGACCGCACGCTCCTTTCTCCCAATATCGATATAACACTTGCATCAAATGAAAAAGACATTATTCCATAAATTATTGATTATACTTAATAACCATAACTGATATGAATATAATAAATTCTACTAACAGGCGCTACTGTGACCGCATAATTTTTGGGTGGTTTTTACTGACTGAGAGCGTATGAAAGCACTGAGCAAAGCTTTGACTAGCCAATACAGAAAAATCAAATCGATTAATTTTATCGTTAAAAAAGCCCATTAACTTTTTAATGGGCTTTTGCTAAATAAAGGGTGCCAAAGAGTGCCAAAAGGTGTCAGTTGCTTACCATTGAGCGATAGGGAGACTCAATGCACCGCTAAAATCTTATCAAGCACAATTTGCTCCAGTGGCGCAGTTTTAGTCATGTTATTACGGGGATGGGGTAATAAGATTGGCAAGTCTAGTCCAATTTTGCCGTGTTCAATTAAAATCACCCTATCAGCCGTGATGACCGCTTCACTGACATCATGGGTCACCAAAATCACCGTAAATCGATGTTCTTGCCATAATTTGACCAACAGTTGCTGCATATCAAGACGGGTTAATGCATCGAGCGCACCCAATGGCTCATCAAGTAGCAACAGCTGCGGACGATGAATAATCGCTCTAGCCAAAGCCACTCGCTGCTTTTGCCCCCCTGACAATGCCGATGGCCAATCATCAGCCCGCTCTGCCAAGCCGACTTCCGCTAACGCCTTCAACGCTTGCGCTTTCCAGTCTGGCGTTTTTAGCCCAAGCCCCACATTTTCTAGTACCGTTTTCCAAGGTAATAATCGGTCATCTTGGAACATCAGCCGCGTAGATTGTCGCCATGCCTGAGGCGACATTGCTTGATTGGCAATTGACATGGCGGTCAACGCCCCGCTACTCGCCGTTTCTAACTGCGCAAGTAAACGCAGCAGTGTTGATTTGCCACAGCCACTGTGCCCGACAATAGCGATAAAATCCCCACTTTGAATGTGCAAATCTAGGTTTTTAATGACTTCTCGATTGTCAAATTTTTTGACCACATTGGTTAAGCTTAAAGCCAATCCTGCTGAGGTTTTTAATGGCGTTCTGGATGGTGCTGACATTAGTGTGCTCCTTGTTGGTAAGCGGGGTGCCATTTGAGCCAAACAAATTCAAGCTTTTTGGCAATAAGATCGGCTAAAAATCCTAGTAACGCATAAACCAAGATTGAAAACATAATGATATCAATCTGAAAAAACTCGCGAGCGTGCATGGCTAAATACCCAATGCCTGTGGTGGCCGAAATGGTTTCCGCGACAATCAGCGTCAGCCACATAATGCCCAATGAAAAACGTACCCCCACCAAAATACTCGGCAATGCGCCAGGTAAAATCACTTCTTTAAACAATGCCCAACCTGTTAAATCATAACTTTTTGCCATCTCGACCAGATGTTTATCCACATTACGGACGCCATGATAGGTATTCAAATAAATCGGAAAAAATGTGCCAACTGCCACCAAAAAAACCTTTGCCGCTTCATCAATCCCAAACCACACGATGACCAGGGGAATTAATGCCAAATGTGGAATGTTTCTCAGCATTTGAAAGGTGGTATCCAATAACGTGCGAAATACAGGCAAAGTGCTGGTCAATAGCCCAAACCCTAACCCAAACAACCCGCCAATCAACAACCCCGCAAACGCTCGCAGCGCACTAATGCCGAGATGCTGCCAAAGCTCACCACTTTTTATGAGTTCATAGCCCGCTTGAAGAACGGCATTGGGTGACGAAATATTTTTAAGGTAAGCTTCAGGTAGTAATTGAAAACTTGCTACCAGTTGCCAACCCGCCAACATAAGTAACGGCAACCACCAACCCCCCGTACGCCCAAATAGGGTTTTAACAACCTTGCGGGTTGACAATGTCTTGACTGACGTATTCACCCTTATCGGTTTCGTCGGTAGCGGCTTTGATACCGCTACCACTGAATTATCCGCAACAAAACTTGACGTTTTCATAAACAATCTCTCAATGCAAATTTATCAATGCAACTTTATTAAGGTAACTGTTAAAAGCTTAACTGTCGGCTGTATCGCTTCAAAGTAGTAAGCGCAAGCTAGCGTCAAAAAGGTGATACCAACCCTTTTTTGCTAGCCATGTTTTTACTTGGGTGGATACCAGACAATATCTTTTACTTGTATTTGTTTTGGCAGCAATTTATTTTTATAAAAAGTATCCGCTTCTTGCTGCTGCGCCTGAATGATGTCATCGGTGATATAGTTGACACCGTAATTTCTTGATTTCACCGAGGCTAACGCCACGTCAGGTTTTAGATTGGTGACTTTTTGAATCATTTTGCTAAAAGTTACCGGGTCAGCGGTAATTGCTTTATCCGCTTCATCAATGGCTTTGACAATGTCTTTAATCACATCGGGATGTTTTTGAGCAAAATCCGTTGATGCCAAATAAAACGATGTATTATTGGGCTTAAGACCTGTGGCATCGGTCAAAACTCGCGCTTTTAGCTCAATTTTGGCACTCGACAGATAAGGCTCCCAAACGGTCCAAGCATCCAGTTTCCCCGATTCAAAGGCAGCACGGGCATCAGATGGCTGTAAATACTTGACATCTATGTCAGCAAAATTCAGTTTGTCACGTTCCAATGCTTTTAGTAACGTATAGTTGGCACTAGAGCCTTTAGTCACCGCCACAGATTTACCTTTTAATTCAGCCACTGACTTTAAGGTTGAACTCGCGGGGACAATGACGGCTTCAGACTGTGGTGAAGGATTTTCATAGGCAACATACACTAGATTACTACCCGCAGCTTGGGCAAAAATGGGTGGGGTGTCCCCTGTGGTGCCAAAGTCAATATTGTTGGTATTTAGCGCTTCTAGCATCGGCGGTCCCGATTGAAACTGCACCCAATTGACTTTGATGCCCGATTTTTCGAGCGACTTTTCAAGCAGCTTACTTTCCCGTAAATACACCAACGCCCCTGAACTTTGTAATCCGATACGCACTTCTTCAAGTGGTTTTGAATCACCGCTCTTAGCGTCATTGGTCTGTGCTTCATTGGTGGTTGCCGCATTGGCAGATTTGGTGGTATTTTGCTGGCAACCTGCTAATAGCAAGCTAATACTAAACCCCGAAATAAGTACAGCAGAAACTTTTTTCATTACAATACCTTATGCAATATTTAGGACAATTTGTCCTTATCCTCAAAATTTTTCATTTTTTTCGATATGAAATGCTATAAAGCCCTATCAAGTATCATCGAATGGTGACATTATTCCACAGAATAATAACAAAGCTTAATAATTATAATTGATAAGAATATAGAGGATTCTGCTAACCGCTCTACAATGCGGATACTTTAGCTTGCGGATATATAAAGGCGGTGTGGATAAATTAACTGCTGTTATCCATAGAAAAAAAGGCGCATCTTTAATCAAGCAGACCCAATAAAGCAACTTGCTGACCAGTACAGCAGACTTATGTACTTATTAGCTTAATCACTTAGCTTAATCACTTAGCTTAGTCACCTAAATGCAATCTAGTTAAGCAGTTCTGAGCGGTAATTAAAAAGGTTGGTTTAATGTGCAGCAAATTTGGCACGCTTAAAGATTGGATTGAAGGTTATATTGACGATGGGATTGAAGGGTGTTTGGTATTACTCAGTTTCAGCTCATAGCCACTTGCAGTTTGTAAGGTTGGCTTTCACTGGGTTATGATTGAAAAGATTGTGAAAAAATTTTTACAAGGGCAAGGCTGCATAACAATACCAGCCTTGCCGTTGTGAGTCATTCAGTTAAATTCAGTCAGTCGGTTACATTCAAATAGAAGCCGCTGTAAAGTGCTGATGCAGATGGGCTTTATTTTCTAAATCATCGGCAATCGCAATCGCTAAATCCGCCACGCTGATACCTGCAGGTATATCGCCGTTCATCAACAGGTGGTTGTCACCTAAACGATACTCTCCTGTACGCTCTTCACTATAACCAGCGGTTACACCAAGCATGGCAGGCGGAGAAATAAACGCCCAATTCACATCACGACGGTCTGTTAACGCTTTGATTAAATGGCGCGCTGCATTGGCGCCGTCAAAGATTTCTTTAGGGAAATCTGGTGTATCAATCAACTGTTTATTGTCAGCGACATACAAACTACCAGCACCGCCGATAATCAGCAGATAAGGTACATTTGCCTGTTTACCACCTTCGATAATCGCCTGAGAACCTTGTGTAAATTCTTCACCAATATTGGGGTTAGTCCATCCGGGGTTATATGCACTCACAACGGCATCAAACCCTTGTAATTTTTGTGGAAAATCAGCACTCATCACGTCAGCTTGTACAGCGGTGACATTGTCTTGGGGTTCGACTTTATCAATATGGCGGGCAAACGCAGTAACTTTATGTCCACGTTGTGCTAATTCTTTGACCACCGCTTTCCCAACATACCCTGTAGCTCCAATGACGGCAATTTTTTGTGAGTTCATTTTTGTTCCTTTATTTGCTTGAGTTAAGATAAAGTTATTATAAAACGCTTATTCACAAACGATTAGTCTATAATAAGCTAAAATATTATTAGCTAAAAGGCAATAATAGAGAAGTTATCATGAATCAATCTGACTTTGGGCAATTACTGATTTTTCATAGTATTGTTCAAGAAAAATCGATTACCAAGGCGGCTAAAAAGCTAGGTATCACCGTACCATCGGTAAGCAAGGCGCTTAAGACATTGGAGCGTAATGTTGGTATTGCCTTATTCGTTCGCACAACACGTAAACTACAATTAACCGAAGCTGGCGAACAACTTTATAGCCAAACCCGAGAACCGATTTCTAGGTTACAAAACACTTGGCAACATATTGGCGATCAGTACCATCAACCAAGTGGTCTCGTACGAATCACCTTATCACAGCTACATTTCGAGCTGATATTTAAACCTTTTTATGCAGAATTTTGTGCGCGTTATCCAAAGATAATTTTAGAGTTCTCTATTAATAATGCGAGTGTAGATTTGATAGAAGCAGGGTTTGATTTGGGGGTAAGATTTGGTAATAACTTGACTGACAACGTGGTGGCTAAGCCCATTTATCCTGCGTTTCGGCAAGGGCTGTATATTTCTTTGGACTATGCAAGCAAATACGGCATACCAAAGACCTTAGATGATTTACAACATCATCGGATGATTGGCTTTCGTTTTATGAGTAGTAATCGAATCGAGCCCTTATTTTTGCAGATAAATGGGGAAAATAAACTACAACCCATTGAGAACACGCTGATTTTTAATGATTCTGAACAAGTATTAGATGCCACTTTGCAAGGAGTGGGCATAGGGCGAATCTTTGAACCTTTAGCAACTAATTCAGCGTTGATACCCGTGCTTGAAGAACATTGGATAACCTTTCCTGCCAATTATTTATACTATTTGCCGACACCTGTTAAAGCTAAAAAAATACAGCTTCTCATTGATTTTTTAATGGAGAAATTTGGCGGTTACGCCTCATCTTAAATTAACAATCTGTATTCATGACTATGAAAGTTAAGTCGATAATAATCCTTGGTTCACCTTTCTCACCCAATTTAATTGCACTGTTAGCCTTGATCAAAGAGCATCATCAAGGCATTCGCCCATACTGAAGTTACCTATTTTACATCAACAAAATAGGCACACGGCTAAAAGCACTGGGAGTTGCCCCAGAATTTTGAATACTATCAATTTAACTTTTGAGGCCTAATCTTTTTTCAATATCTTTGGCAATTACGATGATAGTTTCCTCTACTTCCATACGTTTTGTTTGGTATTCATGCTTTAATAGACTGACCGCGATGCCTGCAATAGCAGTACCTGATTTGTCACGAATATAAGTTCCTATACAAAACATTCCTTCTCTTAATTGACCATCATCAAGCGACACCCTTGTCTGTTTCACTGAATTAAGTTCTTCGAATAGACGGTCATAATTTTGCACGCTAAAGGGTGTAAGTGCAGGTGGCAAACTATCTCCATACATCATTTTTATATCATCACTGAGCCAGGTAGATAGCATGGCTTTTCCAGTAGCAGAAAATACTGCAGGTACACGTACCCCTGCACGGAAATTAAAACATAATGGTAGTTGAGGGGTTCGACAGTCTAAGAACACCACTTCACCTGTCTGGCTATCTAGGGTGGATAAGGTAATGGTATAGTCCAGTAAATTATTGTATTGATTAATAATTTCTTGAAATATCTTAATAACACCTTGCTGTTCTTCAAATTTACCTGCCCAATACATTACATAAGAACCAATATAAAATCGATTTTCCGCATCTTTAAATAACACACCCTTTTGGCATAGGCTATGTAGAATATTGTAAACACTACTACGAGGTAAATTCAGTTTTTTCGCAATATCAGCTGCTGTCAGAGCATGTGTTGATGCTGTCACGCAATCTAAAATTTCAAATGCTCTGTCTAGAGCAGGCACTAAAGAAGTTTTTTGAGTATTGCCAATGGTCATAACAGATTCCATAAAAAATTGTAAAAAATGCTTGAAAAAGATATTAGAGTGTTCCTATAATGAAATTGTTCAATATAAAAAACATATGTCCAATATATTGGAATTAATAGTTTTATCATACTACAGGATGTAGTGATATTTAAATTTAAAAAAATTTAGATTTATATATCATCTCAACTAAAAAGGAATTGCTTCATGTTAGCGCTAAAAGACCCCTCATTACTCAAAACCCAATCGCTCATTGACAACCAATGGGTAGATGCAACGGATCGTACTACCATTGATGTCACCAATCCATTTGACAACCAAGTGATTGCCACCATACCCAGCCTAGAAAAATCCCAAGTCATCGACGCCGTCGCCATCGCCCATAAAGCGCAAATAGACTGGGCACAAAAAACCGCCAACGAGCGCGCAGCTATTTTAAACAACTGGGCGGATTTAATCGACCAAAATAAAGAAGATTTGGCGACCATCATGACCGCTGAGCAAGGCAAGCCAATCACCGAATCGCGCGGTGAAATCGGCTATGCCAATAGCTTTATCCGCTGGTTTGCCGAAGAAGGCAAACGCATCTATGGCGACATCATCCCCACCACCAACAAAGACCTACGCTACGTGGTGTTAAAACAACCGATTGGCGTGTGCGCAGCGATTACCCCGTGGAATTTTCCCGCCGCCATGATTACCCGCAAAGTTGCCCCTGCCTTAGCTGCTGGCTGTAGCATAATTGTCAAACCTGCCACCGAAACCCCATTGACCGCATTAGCACTGGGCGAACTTGCCATACGAGCAGGCTTACCAGCGGGCGTATTACAAATCGTCACCGGCAAGTCATCCGTCATTGGTGAAGTGCTCACCCAAGATGAACGCATCCATAAACTATCCTTTACTGGTTCCACCGAAGTTGGTCGCGTGCTGATGTCACAATGCGCGTCCACGGTCAAAAAACTCTCAATGGAGCTTGGTGGCAATGCCCCATTTATCGTATTTGATGATGCCGACTTAGAAAAAGCGGCAAGCGGTCTTATCGCTTCCAAATACCGTAATGCCGGACAAACCTGTGTGTGTGCCAATCGCGTCTATGTACAATCAAGTATCAAAGACAAATTTTTAGCCATCTTCAAACAAAAAGTCGAAGCCTTAAAAGTCGGTAACGGTATGACAGAGGGCGTAAATATCGGTCCGCTCATCAACCAAGATGCACTGGACAAAGTCGAGCAGTTACTTGAAGATGCGGTCAATAAAGGCGCGACAATGGTAACTGGGGGTAAAAAACATGCAGCATCGGCGTTAAGTTTTGAGCCAACCGTTATCACCGGGATTACCGATGACATGGACATCGCCAGCCAAGAGATTTTTGGTCCTGTTGCGCCCGTGTTTATTTTTGATACTGATGATGAAGTGATTGCTCATGCCAACAACACGATTTATGGACTAGCGGCGTATTTTTATACCCAAAGCGTTGCACGTTCGTGGAAAGTGTGTGAAGGACTCGAATATGGTATGGTTGCGCAAAACACCGGGCTGTTATCAACCGAAGTTGCACCATTTGGGGGTGTCAAACAATCAGGCTTTGGGCGTGAAGGCTCAAAGTATGGGATTGAAGACTATGTGACGACCAAGTATTGGTGTTTGGATATTAAATAAAGTTGTACTCGATACCAAAGTTAGCAACATGATATTTATAAGTTGTATCGAAACGTTTTAAGTTTTTCTATAGTAAATCCGACATTATAGTAAGCATTGTTCGCTCTGAGCTATCCTTTCGAGTATTATTCGTTATGGTTCGACAAGCTCACCACGAACCTCCTTGTTAAATATAATTTAGTTTTCGCTAAGTAACCGAACAAAATTAAATACCTATACTTTAAATGAAGAGAAGTTTAATGAAAGCGACGTACCAATATTAGCAAAAACTCGATTCACCGCATAGGACAAAGAATCGAAAGAAATATAATCACGAGGTCTTAACCAAGCCTGTTTAACCTCCTTCCATAACCGCTCAATGATATTGAGATGCGGACTATAAGGGGGTAGATAACAAATAAACAACCCGCGTTCTNGAATTTTTGGCTGTGGTCTAAAAAGTATGCTCACTAGACCCAGCCATAATTGACGTAGTAAAACAGTAAATTAAAGGTTTTTAAATGATTAGTGAGCTTTTTGGAGAAACAACAGGTCTTTCTAAAAGCTCGCCTAAGCCCATGTCTGAAACGATTGTTATTACCTTCGATATCAACGGTATAGCATTTTCCTACCTTTTTGAAATCAAAGTCGAATGCCGTTAAAAAGCTGTCCCAGTTATCGCAGCACACATAGCCAAAGTCAACGCCTAGCTTATTAAGCTTTGCTCGCAGTTGCTTAGCTGTTTGTAAGTTGCGCTTACCCCAAACAAAGGCGACGATTTTATTTGTATGTGGGTCGTAGGCATACACAAGCCAAACCTTGTTTTTCTTGTGGCCGGTGTTTGTCAAGATAGTTGTCACCTTTTTCGAAACTAAGCCACCAAAATCTCACTCGCCTCTACGCGCTTAGACGGACGCACGGGATTTAACGCAGTCGGTGGCACAGGTGAACAATTTCTCACATTTCTACCATTCCAGCGAACAGGATTAGCCTGTTTAGCTTTGAGTAGCACCCGCTCACGACGGGCTAAGACCTGTGCATCCTTAAGCGTATGACGCTCATTGGGGGTCACAAAGTTGAGCCCACTATGTTTATGCTCGTTATTATACCAACTAACAAAATCATTCACCCACACACGAGCCGTCTCAAGGCTGTCAAAGCCGTACTCAGGGAAACTTGGCGCGTATTTGACTGACCGAAACACCGACTCGGCAAACGGATTATCATTACTCACCCGAGGGCGACTATAAGAGGTCAATACCCCAAGCTCATACGCCTTCATTCGCAAAGTCTGCGACTTCATAACCGCCCCATTATCCGAATGCAGTACCACCCCTGCACCAATGGCATTTTCGTTTAACAGCGTGCGTTCTAAGAGTTTAGCTGCCAAATCCCCTGGCTCTTTATCATACGCCTCGTATCCCACAATCTTACGGCTGTAGATATCCTCAATCAGGTATAGATAATAAAACTGTCCACGCACCGTGCTTGGCAAATAGGTAATATCCCAACAAAACACTTGGCAAGGCTTGGTGACGATAAAGGTTTCGGGCGGTTTGCGAGGTTTTTTTGCTTTGGCTCGTCCTCGGTGAGAGAGTTGGTTATGTTGCTTTAGGACACGGTAAAAACTGGATTCTGAGGCATGGTAAATACCTTCATCGAGTAGGGTGAGTACGATTTGACTCGGTGGCAAACTGGCAAAGCGTGGTTCGTTGCAGGCATCAAGAATGGCTTGGCGTTCGCTATCGCTAAGTTTGTTGTAAGGTGCAGGGCCAATAGCAGTGGGTCGTTTATCGCCTTGGTTTAAGTTATCGGCTTTCCAGCGTCGGTAGGTGCGACGGCTGATACCAATTTCGGTGCAGGCGATGCTAAGCCTAGCTCCTTTGTCGGTGGCTTCGTCAATTAGGCGGATGAGTTGTTGCCGCTCTGACAGTGAGGTCATTCGTCCTCGTCCTCGTCCTCCCCCCACAGGGTGGCAAGCTTTTTTCGCAAAATCAGTATGGCAGCTGCCTCCGCGAGTGCTTTGTCTTTGCGTTTTACTGCTTGTTTGAGTTGTTTGAGTTGTTTGAGTTGTTTGAGTTGTGTTTGGTCGGCTTGGTGCTGTTTGCGTGATTGTGCGGTTTGTTGTTCACTTGCGTTAAAGCCTGTGAGCGACTGGGCTTTCCACTGGGCGATTTGTTCGGGATATAGTCCTTTGTTACGGCAGTATTCGGCAAGTTCGGTTTCGTTGAGCTTTGCGGTGTCGATGATGATGGTGAGTTTGGTTTCTGGGCTTAACTCTTGGGTTCTGTGGTTGGTTGCCACGGTTTTCCCTTGTTGTTTGGCTCGGTTTCGCCAATTATACAGGGTTTGTTCGGCAATGTTTTCTTCTCGGGCAAGCTGAGCGATACTGCTTAGATTCGGTGATAGTAGTTTGTTTAGTATTGCTTGTTTGCGTTCTGCACTGTATTGTGCCATGGTTGTCTCCTTTTCCCCCATTTGGGTTGTTTAGGTGGGGGTGACAACTATTCTGACAGTGGGGGCCTTGTAAGCTTTATAGTTACAGGGTTTTTAATTGAGTGGAAAAAAACTCGATTATACTGGATTTCCCATTGAATACCATTACTTGTGTAAATCATAAATAATAATTTCTTCAAAAGAGGTAATTGGGTAGTTATCAAATATTAAATTACCTAACAACGAGCCAACTATGTATCACTTTGCTTTTAAATTCAGCATTATGACGTTTACGAACTTTTGTCATTAGATAGACCTCTTTTCTTAAGGGCTATTCTATCTTATTTGCTACAATTTTTTGGTCTAGTTTTCGGGGAGTATTATACTAACTGAAAAGGAACTTAAGGCAAAGTATGGTCATAGTATTGTTAAGCTTGCTAAAGCCTATAATGAAAACTATCAAGATAACCTTTCATTAAAGGATATTAACTTTATTGAATGTGCTGCTGATGCAAGATATGGAGCAGTTAATATTCCAATTGAAGACATTATGAAAGCTCAACAGTGGTTTTTTTATATGTGTCAGACTATTAACTTTAACCCAGTTTTAATAAAAAAACCTACGGTATAAAATAATGACATCCAAAACCCAACAAGTGATTAATCACATTCAAGACAATATTCATTGGCAAATCTATAAAAAAGGTGAGCGTATCCCTGCAGTACGTGAATTGGCAAAAACCTTGAATGTCTCGGCTTATACAGTGTCGCAAGCTTACGACAAACTGGTCGCACAAGGCATAATTTATGCCAAGCAAGGCTCTGGCTATTATGTTAGCTTACCCACTCAGCAAATATTAGCTAAAGTTGATGTGCCTGTCCTAAACCAAAACGTGTTAGATACAGGTTGGTTGCTTCAGCATTTATTTAATGATTTTCCTGCGCTACATTGTTCGGGTAGCGGTTTGTTATCGCCTGAATGGCTGTATCCACAGAACCACATTATTAAAGCCCATAAAAAAGTCTCCCAGCACATGAATTTCGTATATGGTTACGGTAGTTTGCAAGGTTATTTACCACTACGAGAACAACTGTCTAGGCAGTTGGCAGATATTAATATCTTGGCACATCCTGATGCCATGCTTACCACATCAGGGGTGTCTTCTGCGATTGAAACAATTGCACGAGCCATGTGCCAAACAGGTGATTATGTGTTGGTTGATGATCCAACGTGGTTTTGGATAATTGGTTGCTTGCAGCAACTTGGGCTTAATGTCATCGGTGTTAATCGAAATAGCCATGGCATGGATATTGAGCAGTTGCAACAGATTTTAGAGAGTTATCGCCCGAAACTGTATATTACCAACAGCGTACTGCATAACCCGACTTCGTTTAATTTGCCACCCAATAATATTTTTGAAGTACTAAGGCTTATGGCAGAATATGATTGTTATATCGTTGAGGATGATGTCTATCGGTATTTTATTGAAGACAACAATGTCATGCGATACGCCACACTCGACGGACTGCAAAGAGTATTCTATGTGACAGGGGTATCGAAAGTGCTTGGCGGCAATTGGCGGGTCGGGCTGGTTTGCTGCCCACAAGTCAAACTTGAAGCAGTGTTAAGACAAAAAATGCTCACCAACATGACTTGTCCTGAGCTGACCGAACGCACCATTTGTGAGATTTGGCAAGACAATGCCTATAAGAAACACCTTTTGACCATGCAGCGGCGACTCAGAGACGCCCATGAGACGTTAAAAAAATCGATTAATGAAATTGGTCTAGTGTATCCCAATCACACGATGCAAGGGTTATTTGTGTGGCTTAATGTCGGTGTTGATAGTAAGGCCTTAGCGTTGCAAGCTTACAAAGACGGTTGGATAGTTGCCCCGAGCCATTTATTTAGTCCTACCGCAAAGAATAATACGCATATTCGGCTGAATGTCACTCGTACCAGTCCTGCGTTTTTAAAATGGTTAAAAAGCTATTTGCAAACAGTAAATAGCCAACAAGCTTACAAATAGTATTGTTATAGCTTGCAATACACTTGAGTAAATTACCCAAGAAGTGGTGTATGATAAAAAAAACGGAGGAATTTATAAGGTTATTTTTTATTAGAACACCTATTTTTGTTGAATTCAGGTTTAAAAAATTCTCAAAGCTCTATGATACCTTTTTTATATCACATAAATAACAATTCCATCGATTTTATAAAACAGTGAAGATGACGTTTTACTATTATGGAACAATTGTTATGAAAACCAGACTTTTGGCTAACGACTTACAGGTTAGCAGTATCGGCTTTGGAGCCATGGGATTAAGTGAGTTTTATGGTGACGTCGATGATAACCAGTCGTTAACGGTGCTTAATGAACTCCTAAATTTGGATATGAATTTTATTGATACTGCCGATATGTATGGTGGCGGTCATAATGAACAGTTGTTGGGGAAGTTCATAAATGACTTACCCCAGCAAGATAAACAAAAATTTATTATTGCTACAAAATGTGGTATTCAACGCTTGCAAGCAGGTAGCTACAACCGTGCAATTAATAATTCTCCTGAGTACATAACCCAATGCTGTGACGAGTCTTTAAAACGTCTAGGCTTAGATGCCATCGATTTATTTTATCTACATCGCATTGATAAAAATGTGCCTATTGAAGAAAGCGTAGGTTGTCTGGCAGACCTTGTCAAGCAAGGTAAAATACGCCACATTGGTCTTTGTGAAGTTTCAGAGACTACCCTTCGTAAAGCTCATGCCGTCTTTCCTATTACCGCATTACAAACAGAGTACTCGTTATGGACACGGGATATTGAAACCGACATTTTGCCTGCGGTGAAAGAGCTGGGAATTGGCTTCGTACCATATTCGCCATTAGGCAGAGGATTTTTAACAGGAAAATATACCAGTAATGATGATTTTAGCGACAAGGATTTTCGCAAACACAATGCACGGTTTTCACCTGAGAACTTAAATCATAATATTCGATTATTAACCACCATTGAGCCCATTGCTCAAAAGTATCAAGCAACCATGGGGCAAATTGCGCTAGCTTGGCTACTGGCTCAATACGATAAATTAGTGCCGATTCCAGGCACTAAAAAACTTTCCTATTTGATAGAAAATGCGAAAGCCGCGGATATTGTACTTGAGGAAGATGATGTAAAATTTTTAAATCATCTTCCCAATGAAATCCAAGTACAAGGCAATCGTTACAGCGATGAAGGTATGAAAGGCGTCAATGCGTAAGTTTAAATAAATAAACGCTGAAAATTGATATTTATAGGGATGTAAGGCTTTCAATAATATCAAGAACCGCCGCATTCTTTTCATTACAGCGTACTGCCATATAGATATCAATATTTAAATGCTCATTATCTTCATTTGTCAGTGTCTTCCAGCAACAGCCTGGTTGCTGGAAGTTGCAAACTGAACGTGGCATCAGGGCAATACCTCTGCCTTTAGCGATTTTATCAAACATCATGATCGAGTCTTTAGGTTCTGCTACTTTTTTTAAAAGCACCGCCAAATGTTGGAAATATGCCTCACACTTATCATAATAGGCAGGGTTTTCATTTCTGCTAAACCAATATAAAGGCAAATCTGCTACCTCGCTTAACGCCACAGACTGGTTTTTACTGACAATATGATTTGAAGGTATCACCAACATCAAAGGCTCTGTATAAACCTTCACAAATCTTACCGCATCATCGATGAAAACCTTTTCCCCAATCAAAACAATGTCCAACTTACCCTTCAACAAATTCTGCAGTAATTGTTGTGAGGTAAAATTCTCATGAATTGAATCGATTAGAGCGTCAAACTGAGTTAATTGATTAAAAATAGCGGGGATGTTCTCAAAATTGACAAACCGGGTATAACCTATCTTAATTTTCTTAGGACGGGAAACCAATTCAATAGTTTCAGCTAAGTCATCCAGTAGCGGTTCGACTTTTTCTAATAATTCTTGACCAGCCGTGGTGAGGAGTACCTCATGGGTATTCCGCAAAAATAAAGGTTGTCCAATTAAGTCTTCTAAAGCTTGAATTTGCCGTGTTAAAGGCGGTTGGGTCAAGTTTAGCTGTTCTGCGGCTTTTCTAAAGTTTAACTCGTGACAAACCGCTAAAAAGCATTGAATCTGCCTAATAGTAGGCAATCTAGTGGGTAAATAAGGGGTAGTCATGAACAACTTCTTATTAGAAAAAATTCAAAAATGGTGATACCAAAAAAGTATAACACAATTAAGAATTCCACAAAATTTTATGGATGATAGATTATGCCTATCTAGCTCAACTGACAAATTAAAGGCAGTTTATTTTTTTTCAGATTATGTGGCTAAAAAATTGGCATTAAATATCGTCTTTAGGATGAAATATTATGGGCGTAACTATGAATGTAGAGGAAAACTCTAACTTATCAATAAAAAATTGGTTAGCCATATTGGTGCTTGCGATTTCAACCTTTATCATTGTCACCACAGAATTAGCCCCTGTTGGTTTGCTAACCCCAATGGCTAAGGACTTCGGGGTTTCAGAATCCCAGATTGGTGTAACGGTTACGATTTATGCGTGGGTAGGGGCATTCAGTGCCATTCTTGCGTCAGTTTTTCTAGGCAATATTGCAAAGAAGACATTACTCATTGTTCTGATCACTATACTGTTAGCGTCAAATACATTATCAGCGACCGTAACAACCTATTCGATGCTTCTGGTAGCTCGAGTAATTGGGGCTTTGGCTCATGGTTCATTTTGGGCAATCATTGGTGCAACAGCCGTTGCCATCGTACCACCTAAGCATATTGGTGTGGCAACTTCCATCGTATTTGGGGGTGTATCTGCTGCAAGCGTGTTTGGGGTACCGTTATCCAATTATATTGGTATAGCTTTAGGGTGGCATAACGCATTTTGGTTAATGGCTATATTAAGTGCGATTGCACTAGTGGGTATTTTATTGCTAATTCCTCGAATACAGTCAAACAGTGCCATTGGCATTGCATCATTAAAGCACGTTTTTCAGTCAGCAACCTTAAGAAAAATTTATCTGGCAACGTTAATTGTCATTACAGCTCATTTTGCGGCTTTTACCTTTATTGAACCTTGGCTACAGACGCAACAGCTATTCCCTTCGACCTATATTCCTATCGCATTATTTACGTTCGGTATTGCAGGGTTATTAGGTAATTTTATCACAGGGTTTACCATCGATAAATTTTTAAAGCCTACTGTTAGCATTTCAATTATATTGATGAGTTCTACCCTTCTTTATCTAGGTCTGAATCAGAAAAATCTTTCACAAATAACCATTTTTACTTGTCTGGTAGTGTGGGGATTAGCAGTGTCAGGTATTTTTGTAGGCTTTCAAACTTGGGTATTGAAGTTGGCAGATAAAGAAGTATTTCCTGCTTCAGCGATTTATGTCTCTTGCTTTAATTTAGCCATTGGTTTAGGAGCGATACTTGGGGCATGGGGTGTAGCACAATTTCCGATTTCCCAACTGTATTTATACGCAGGATTAATTATTGCTGGTTCGATATTGTTAATATTGCTAATTCCTTCAAACAACCGTTAAGTGAGGATTTAAATGACTATGATGAACGATTTAACAGCCTATGGCAGAGCCATTATGGATACTCTTGAAACAGGCTTAGCAGATAAGGTAACTGGGCGTTTGAGCGAGCTAGATGCGGATTTACCTAACTTAATAACTGATTATGCCTTTGGTGCCGTGGTTGGCAGAGAGGGCTTAGATTTAAAAACAAGAGAAATGCTAACCGTCGCCTCGCTAGTTTCTTTAGGTAATGCTATGCCCCAATTACAATTACATATGCGAGCGGCGTTAAATGTGGGTGTTACCCCAAAAGAGCTGTTAGAACCTGTTCACAATCTTTTCAATAACAAAGCGATGAAAGCAAGATTGGTAAATTGAAGGCTCGAATTTAAATGACGCTCACAGTTTTTCCATAAGCGTCTATTTTTCTCAAGCCAAGCAAACGAACGTTCTACAACCCATCGCTTTGGTATGACTTTAAACGTGTGCAATTCATCTCTTTTGGCAACTCCTGTGGTAACGGTTTCGCCTAAAATAGATTTAACACTATTAGCAAATGGCTCACCTCGATAACCGCCATCAACCATCACATTTTTTACGCGGCTTAAGCGTTTAGCATGTTGACGAAGTAACGTTGTAGCACCCTCACGGTCGGTGATATTGGCAGTGGTAATACAGATAGCATGCGGCAAGCCTTGGCTGTCTACTGCAATATGGCGCTTAATCCCTGATACTTTCTTTCCTGCGTCATAGCCTTTGTACTTAGCGGTATCTGTGTTCTTAACGCTTTGAGCATCGATGATGATAAAACTGGTTTTACCCTTGCGTTTGTCCTTCTTTCGCGCTTTTTTGACCAATTTTTTTTAAGGCTTGGTCAAGAATGCTGTTGCCTTCTTCGTCAAGCTCGCTCCATTTCTGAAAGTATGAGTGGACGGTGCGCCATTTGGGAAAGTCATGGGGCAGCTGTCGCCATTGGCAACCTGTTCTTAGTACATACAATAACCCACAAAATACGTCATAAAGGTCAACCGTTCTTGGTTTGGTCTTCTTCCGAGCACTTTCTAAAATAGGTAGTATGTGCTCAAATTGTTTTCGGCTAATGTCGCTTGGATAGGCTTTTCTCATGGTGATTGATTCGGTTATTAATTGATTATGTAGCTTATGCTAGCATATTTTTTAATCGTGAACAGGTTCTTAGAAGTTGTGATTCAAATGGCGGTCTATGCCGGTGTACCTGCTTGTATGAATGGCTTAACGGCCTATAGAGAAGCTATGGCAGCCACGGATCATGAGTTACCAAATATTTGATTTAGAAAATAGTATTTAACATAAAATAAATTGTGCGAATACGTACTAATAATATTTGTTTAATATTGTCTTGATTCCATGTTGGGTTTTGTCCAAATATTGGAGTCTTCGATAAACCCGGAGCGGTTCACTTCAAAAGCTTGGCGTAACTTGTGCAGTAATAGCCAGTGATACTTGGGACAGTTTTGTCAATGGGTTTGAAGGCTTTACTCAAAAGATCGGTAAGTTTTTTACCGTAGGTATTGAAGGAAATAATTGTCGTATTCGACATAGAATAAAACGAGCAGTCAGGCGAAGTTGTAACTTCTCCAAAAAACTCGAAAACCACTTCAAAGCCTTTGATTTAGTATTTTTTTACATTAATAATGGGTATGTTTGATATCAGCATACTTTTTGATGCACCACCAAATTATATATTGATAATGATTATCATTTGTATTATTATCCTCACAATTTTATTATACCAATGCTTCGGATGAGTTATGCCTTGTTTGACTGAACATATTGATAGGTTGTCAGTACAAAACCTAATTAATGCTTACTGTATTGAAATAAATCGATTTAAAATAATAATGTTTGTATCCTTGTTCAAGCGCTTTACGCTCGGCTTCGCTCAGTTTAATTTGTCTTACTTTCATGGTAGCTTTTTATGCAGGTTATAAGTAGCTACTATTATAATATAAATTTGTTCGATTACTTATAGTTGAATTAATACGTAATAAATGCTAGAGATTTTGAAAGATAAGGAGGGAAATGATTTTAAGTAAGGCTTTATAAAAAACCTCATTCATATTTTATATAAAAGGAGCATTAACATGGAAAAAGTTAAATTATATGCAATGACGTGTGGTTGGATAACTATGCCCTACGGTTTTTTTATGGCGGGAGAAACGGGGAATTTAGCCATTCCTGTCCCTTGTTATCTAATTCAACATCCAAAAGGCAATGTATTATTCGATACTGGCCTAGAGTTACCGCTACAATCACAAGACCCTGAAGTTGTCAAAAATGCGTTAGGCGTATTTGCAGACATCACAACCGTCCAATTTGTAGCAGGGGAAGATATTGCTAGTCGCCTTGAAGCTTTTGGCGTAGATCCTAATAAGATCAACTTTATCATTAATTCGCATTTACATTTTGATCATTGTGGTGGTAACGCCAGTATCCCAAATGCACGCCTTGTTATCCAAAAGCGTGAATGGCAAGCTGCACAAGATGAAGAAAATATTGAAAAACAGATTTATCTACCACGCCATTATGATTTAGGACATGAGCGCTTAGAAATCGATGGTGAGCATGATTTATTTGGTGATGGATCAGTGGTCTTAATACCAAGTTATGGACATACTCCTGGGCATCAATCACTGAAAGTAAAAATAGACGGTAAAGAAATAGTAATCACTGCTGATGCCTGTTATTTGAAAGCCTCCCTTGAAAAAATGACCTTACCAGATGCCATGGTGGTCAATGATCCCGAAGCGATGCTCAATAACTTTAGGCTCTTCAAGACGCTCAAAGAAAAAGGCGCCTTTGTGGTTTATGGTCATGATCCTATGCAATCTAAACAGCTTACCGATGGATCAATCCGAGAAATAACAATGGATGCTATCGCAAGTTAAGGATTATCGTCGAAATTACCGTGGGTTATGCGATTGCTAACCCATGTTATTTATAGACTATGTGATATGACTTTGGTTATTTAACGCCACTCTTAATTATTTACAATTAGTCAATTATCCGTACCTAATAACTTTAGCTCTATGAGCTCAAAAATTAAACTGAAAAGTTACAGGACATTTTGGTTAATAAAAATTTTTAATAAGGAAATATAATATGAGTTTTTCAACCTTCAAAAGTGCAAATAAGCTAATTACCGGTCAAGATGCCCTAGATTACCTTAACCAATCCGTAACCCAGTTAGGGATGAAAAAACCCTTAATTGTTAGTGACAAAGGCGTGGTAAACTCGGGCACAATTCAACATGTATTAGACTTATTACAGATCGATTATACAATCTATGATTCCATTAACCCTGAACCTGAATTAGAACAAGTCCAAGCTTGTATCGACTTTTATTTAAAAAATCAAAATGATTCAGTAATTGCAGTAGGCGGCGGCAGTGTTATTGATATTGGGAAATGCGTCGCTGCATTAGCAAACAAACAAGGCAATATCCAATCTTATTTCGGTACAGATAAGGTTATAGGACGAGATATTTCCTTAATTGTCATTCCTACTACGTCGGGTACTGGATCAGAAGTAACTAATATTGCCATTTTGTCTGATACAGTTAATCAGATGAAGCAAGGCATAGTAAGTGATTATTTGCTACCGGATGTAGCAATTATATCTCCATTAATGACAATAAGCTGTCCGGCTTCTGTAACAGCTGCCAGTGGGGTTGATGCCCTAGTTCATGCGATTGAAGCCTATATTTCTGTTAATCACTCAGATATTACAGATGCTTTAGCATTACAGGCGATTGAGCTCATAGTGGAATACCTACCAAAAGCATATGCGTTGCCATCTAATCTTCTTGCGCGAGAAAAAATGGCAACTGCAAGCTTAATGGCAGGGTTAGCTTTTGGCAATGCAGGCGTTGGCGCTGTTCACGCCTTAGCATACCCACTAGGAGGTAAATATAAAATGGCACACGGGGTAAGTAATGCCTTAATGTTGCCATATGTGCTCAAATGGAATGTGCTGGGCTGTAGTGATAGATTGAGTAAAATAGCAAAAATACTTAAATTGAGCGAAACGGAACATCATGGAGATAATGCAGAAAAGCTTGTTGAATTTTTGCATAAATTTTGTCGTCAACTAAATATCCCATCAGGGCTTAGAAACTTTGGTATTACAGAGGATGATATCCCTGCTCTAGCCGCTGAAGCTATCAAAGTAGAACGCCTATTAAAAAATAATCCTAGGAAATTATCGGTTAAAGAAATCGAAGCTATCTACTTAGAAGCTTACTAAGCATACTTAATTTAATAAATTATTTTCCTTCTTTGCTTTAACTATTCAAAAGACAGAAAGGAGCTAGTCTCTGATCTGTTAAGAGTTGGAATCAGTGTAAGATTCGCAGCATATAGAACGTTATTGGGATAGCGCTATAGTCAAAGAATAATAAAAGTGGTACGTTTCCGTTTGTGGTGATCTTGTCTAACCATAACGGAAACCGACGTTCCGACACTGCCGGGACGGTTCATTTTAATCATAAGATTTTAGCCAAGTGACGAATTTATCAATGAGAGGCGAACTTGCTGGATTATGATGAATCACATAATAACTTCGACTTTGCTTAAGCTGTTTATTAGAAACGATGATCAAGGTCTTCTCCAACAGCTCGTTTTCTATAAGTAATTTTGGAATAAGTGCCATACCCATGCCAAGGACAGCAGTTTCTGCCAACATCGAGAATAACTCCTGACTTTGCCCATCATAGGGTCTAGGGTGGCTAATGTGGTGTCGATCAAACCATTCTTGCCAAATATCAGGACGCGTCGTTTGCTGCAGTAGCGGGATTGATAGTAGCTGTTCATCGGTTAAGGTAAAGTCAATAGCTAAATCAATCGAAGGAAACAACCTAGTAAGTAAAGAAGGCGCACACACCGCCACTAGCTCTTCTTGCATTAATTCATGGGCTACGATCCCTGGCCAGTGACTAATCTGTTGTTGTGTCCCTGCAAAAATAGCGGCATCGAATTTTTTTTCATTAAATAAAAAAGGTTTGGTATTGGTTTCTAGGCGAATAGTGATTTCAGGATGTATAGCGTACAACGCTGGCAGTTTAGGCAGTAACCATCGGGTAGCAAATGAAGGCACAACACCTAGCCTTAATATGCCGCCTCCCCCTTTATGATTGATGATATCCGAGGTACTGGCTTCTAACCCTTTTAAAAACGGTCGAATATTTTCGGCATATTGTTTGCCTACTTGGGTTAGTTCCACGCCATAGCGCGTACGGGTAAACAATTCAACTGACAAAAAAGCTTCAAGCTGCTGTATTTGTCGAGATACAGCACTTTGGGTGATGAATAGTTCTTGGGCAGCATAAGTGTAACTTAAATGCTTTGCCACCGATTCAAAGCACAATAAACTTTGCAAAGAGGGAATTTGACGTCGCATCAGCTTGTATTCTCTGTAATATGAATTGTTTGCATACTTAATATTTTTATCAACGTTAAAAATATGGCTAAATATAATATAAGCGTAGTTAGCATACCATTAAGTAGCTTTTACACTAGCATAGATATGATGTTTTTGCATACCTGAATGAAAATTTATTGTTTGCTAAAAATACTATTGGCAATTTAAGATAACGTTGTGAATTTAATTAGCAACGGAGGCTATTAATATGCAATCTACCAAACCAACCAAAGCACAATTTAACTGGCAAGACCCATTTTTACTCGAACAACAACTCACTGCCGAAGAGCGCATGATTCGTGATACTGCTTTCAACTACTGCCAAGATAAATTGCAACCACGCGTCCTTGAGCAATTTCGTCATGAAAAAACTGACCCTGCCATTTTTCGTGAGATGGGTGAGCTTGGCTTACTTGGCCCTACCATTCCAGAAATTTACGGCGGTGCGGGACTTAACTATGTTAGTTATGGTCTAATCGCGCGTGAAATTGAACGCGTGGATTCAGGCTATCGCTCAATGGCAAGTGTACAAAGCTCACTGGTGATGGTGCCAATCAACGAATTTGGTAGCGAAGAACAAAAACAAAAATACTTACCAAAGCTTGCTTCGGGCGAATACATAGGTTGTTTTGGGCTAACTGAACCTGACCATGGCTCTGACCCAGGTAGTATGATTACCCGTGCTAAAAAAGTCGATGGTGGATATCGCCTTACTGGCTCAAAAATGTGGATTACCAACAGCCCAATTGCAGATGTATTTGTGGTTTGGGCAAAAGAGGTCTCTGCTGAAGGCAACGTGGGTGATATTCGCGGCTTTATTTTAGAAAAAGGTTGGGAAGGTCTGAGTGCACCTGCGATTCACGGTAAAGTGGGCTTACGTGCATCGATTACTGGTGAAATCGTCATGGATAACGTATTTGTACCAGAAGAAAACGCCTTCCCAGACATTCGTGGTCTAAAAGGCCCTTTTACCTGTCTAAATAGTGCCCGTTATGGTATCGCTTGGGGTGCTATGGGTGCTGCAGAGTTCTGTTGGCATACTGCTCGTCAATACACGCTCGATCGTAAACAATTTGGTCGTCCATTAGCAGCAAATCAGTTGATTCAAAAGAAACTCGCTGATATGCAAACCGAAATTGTTTTAGGTCTACAAGCAGCTTTACGCTTTGGTCGCATGAAAGATGAAGGGATTGCCGCTGTGGAAGGTACGTCACTGATTAAACGCAACAACTGCGGTAAAGCACTCGATATCGCACGCCTAGCGCGTGATATGTTGGGGGGTAATGGTATCAGCGATGAGTTTGGGGTAGCCCGTCATTTGGTCAATCTTGAAGTGGTCAATACCTACGAAGGGACACATGATGTCCATGCGCTAATCTTAGGTCGTGCGCAAACAGGGATTGCCGCGTTTGCAAATTAATTAGTCAAGCCTTAAGCCACAAGCAAATGGCTTCCTCACTCTTTGTCTATCAAAGTGAAAAAGTAAAAGTCTTATATTTTTGGAAAAAATAGTATCCGGGTAAGATGTCAAAAGGAGTTGTCATGGGAGCGTTACAGGGAATACGTGTTTTGGATTTAAGTCGTGTGTTAGCAGGCCCGTGGTGCAGTCAAATTTTGGCAGATTTGGGCGCTGAAGTAATTAAGATTGAACGGCCTAAAATTGGTGATGATACTCGTATGTGGGGACCGCCTTGGATGAGCAATGACCAAGATGAGCCAACCCGTGAATCTGGCTACTTTCAATGTACCAATCGCAATAAATATTCGGTTGGCATGGATATCACGCACGTTGAAGCCCAGTCAATTTTGCATGATATGGTGAAAACGGTGGATGTGGTCATTGAAAACTATAAAGTAGGCTCTTTAGCAAAGTATGGGCTCGACTATGCCACATTAAGTGCGATAAATCCCAAACTGGTGTATTGCTCTATCACAGGTTTTGGTCAAGAGGGTCCTCGAGCGGATGAACCAGGCTACGATTTCATTATTCAAGGTATATCTGGACTAATGAGTATCACCGGAGAGCCTGATGGTGTCGGGGCTGGTGCTCAAAAGGTTGGCGTAGCAGTCGTCGATATTCAAACAGGGCTATATGCTACCATCGCCATTCAAGCAGCATTACTTGCAAGACATCATACGGGTAATGGTCAGTATATTGATATCTCACTGCTTGATGTACAAATTGCAGGGCTGGCTAATCAAGGCATGAACTATTTGACGTCAGGTAAACCACCCAAACGTATGGGCAATAAGCATCCCAATATCGTACCGTATCAAACCTTTAAAGCCAAAGATAAAGAATTTATCATCGCCTGTGGTAATGATAAACAGTTTGCAGATTTATGCCATGCGATTGGCTATGATGCGCTTTTAGCAGAACCACAATTTTTAAAGAATCAAGACCGTGTCAAAAATCGTGATGAATTAATTGCATTGTTATCGCAGCACTTTTTAACTCAAACGGCTGAGTATTGGGTGGCTGCCATTCAAGCTGTTAAAGTACCAGTTGGTGTCATTAATAGTGTTGAAGATGCCCTACATGAGCCACAAGTTTTGCATCGAAATATGGTTGTCAATATTGCACATACGTTAAATCCTAATTTTACGATGATTGGCTCACCGATAAAGCTTTCGGACACACCTGTTCAGTACAAGTCAGCCCCGCCACAGTTAGGCGAACATACCCAAACAGTACTTTCGCAATTTGTCACACCAGAACAACTCAATGCCCTAACACAGCGAAACATACTAGGATAAGACAACTCAACTTAAATACTAGACAGATTTTAATACCAAACCCAAAAAATATAATAAGGTGCGTTTTACGCACCATTTTTGGCGAGATATAGCCAGCGGTGCATCGTATGCGTCCTACACAAGCAAGACTTTAACTATTGGGTTTGGTATAAGTTAGCTATGTTAATATTTTACTTTAGATATTAAACATAAAATATAGCAGTCTAAGGAATATAAAAATAATATTCTTAGTAAACCATCAATTTAAAAGGAGTTAATTGATGATACCAATCGATTTTAATACAACGACTCGCATCTTATGTGAGCCCAATAGCCTTAGCACCAAGCTTGGTAAGGTTGTCAAAGATTTCGGGGCAACACAGGTGCTAATAGTCACTGACAAAGCCCTGGTACAACTTGGCTTTGTGAATTTAGCCATCGAAGCTTTGAGTGCTGAAGGTATCCAAGCGATTGTTTTTGATGGTGTCATTCCAGACCCTACCGTAGAAGTAGTAGATAATGCACTTAACTTGGCTAGGCATCATCACTGTGATGCGATTGTAGCATTGGGAGGTGGTAGTTCTATTGATACAGCAAAAATTATTGCCTTACATGATAACGCATTTGTTTCAGCCACTAATTTATTTAACCAAGATTTGTCCAAATTTAATAAATTACCTTTGATAGCAATTCCCACCACAGCAGGGACAGGAGCAGAGGTAACTTTTGTGTCAGTAATTACTGCAACTGATGGGAATAAATTTGCGGTTTTCCACAGCAAAATTTTGCCCGATGTGGCCATATTAGATGCCAATTTAACCTTAGGATTACCACCGCTTATTACAGCGGCAACCGCGTTAGATGCTATGGTACATTGCATTGAAGCCTATACCAGCCGGACCAAAAAAAACCCTATATCCGATGCATTGGCAGTCAAAGGTTTGCAGTTACTTTGGCAAAATTATCGTAAGGTAATGACTGACGGCAAGAATATCGAGGCACGCTCTGAGATGTTACTTGGATCCTGTTTGGCAGGAATGGCATTTGTTAATGCCTCGGTAGCTGCGGTGCATGGCTTATCCTATCCGCTGAGTATTCGTTTTCATGTGCCCCATGGGCACGCCAATGCCTTGGTAATGGCGGGGGTATTTACGTTTAACTTGCCCGCGGCTCAACAACACTATGCTGAACTCGCTCGGGCAGTATTACCAAAACAAACCTTATCACTTGATGACACTGCAGCAGCCACCTTGTTTATCGATGAGTTAAAGCAATTTTTAACTGAGAGTGGCTTAAAAACGTCATTACGTGAATTAGGCATACAGCAGACTGATATCGATGGCTTAGCAACTTTAATGATAAATACTTATGCTCGTTTAATCGTCTCAAACCCAATTGATATGACGGTTGACGATGTTAAAAAAATTTATCAAGATGTATTTTGACCCACGAACGATAGTTTTTTATATCATAGGATATCAATATAAATTTTAAAAGGAATTAGAAAATGACTACAAGACAACTTACTGTGGTAGCAGATGGATTGCATTATCTTGAAGCACCAAGATGGCATGATGGGAAATTATGGTTTGTAGATTTGTATACCAAGGCTGTCTATAGCCTTGGTAACGATGGCAAAGTCAATGAAGTCGTTAAAATAAAAGAGCAGCCATCAGGGCTTGGGTGGCTCCCTGATGGGCGTATGCTTGTCGTTTCCATGAAAGATAGAAAAGTGTTACGTTTAGAAGCTAATGGTGAATTAGTGCAGCATGCTGATTTGTGGGATTTATGCGAAGGTCATGCCAACGATATGGTAGTCGCACACAATGGTAATGCCTATGTGGGAAATTTTGGCTATGATTTAATGGGAGGTGCTGACCATAAGGATACAGGGATCGTGTTGGTAAAACCAGATGGTTCAACACAAAAAGTTGCCGAAGGTTTATCCTTCCCTAATGGTATGGTGATAACACCCGATGAGAAAACACTGATTGTTAATGAATTATTTGGCAATCGTATCTCTAAATTTGCCATTCATGCAGATGGCACACTCGGGGAAAGACAAGATTTTGCCAGTTTTGGGAGTTTAGGCGATGAACCAAGTGTTGCTAGACGTATGGAAAAAGCAACGATCAAGCCTGATGGGCTTGCTTTAGATGCTGAAGGCGCTATTTGGTTCGCCGATACAGTGAATCAAAGAGCTGTTAGAATGGCAGAAGGGGGTGAGATACTCGAAACAGTTGACGTCGCTCCAGAACTAGTGTTTGCTGTGGCTTTGGGGGGTGATGATGGCAAAACACTGTTTATGTGTGTCGCACCCGATTGGGAGGAAGCAAATCGTAAAAGTGAAAACCTCGGACGTATGATCTCAACCAAAGTCTCAGTGGGTCATGCAGGTACACCTTAATGCATAAAACAATCTATACCGTTAAAGCATAAATTTTTGCGTAAGTCCTAATATACAAGTTATGGTTCAAATCAATACGATAGTTTATTGCTGAAATGAGAAAGCCGTTACTGGGGAGTCCCAGTAACGGCTTACAAGTTCAATAAAAACAGGTGTTTTGACTAAATTGTCGGCTCAATCTTTTCCCCATCTTCTTTGATAAAGGTTTTGGTTAAGGGCGTATCAATCAAATCTAGTACAACTTCGGAAGGACGGCACAGCTTAACGCCTTTATCACTCACAACGATTGGACGATTGATTAGAAGTGGGTCAGCTAACATAGCTTGAATAAGGTCATGATCAGTCAAACTAAGGTTATCTAGTTTATGTTCAGCGTAAGGCGGCACATTTACACGCAGTAATTGTCTTGGGGTAATACCCATTTTGGTAATTAAATCACGCAGGGTTGTTTCATCAGGTGGGTTATCCAAATACTGAATAATAGAAGGCTCAATGCCTTGATGTTTGATAAGAGCAAGCGTGTTACGTGATGTGCCACAGTTAGGGTTGTGGTAAATTGTGATATTTTGCATACTTGTTCCTTTTTAAGTTTTAAAATTATTGAATTATTGGCAACCAAATTGCCAACGCAACCAATGTAGCCACCAATACAGGCAAGGTTAAAATAATACCGACTTTAATATAATACCCCCAACTCACCGTAATATTTTTACTGGCTAAAACGTGCAACCATAATAAGGTAGCGAGTGAGCCAATCGGGGTAATTTTCGTGCCTAAATCACAGCCTATTACATTGGCGTAAACCATGGCTTGCTTTATCATGGGGTCATGTATAATCGCCTCATCGATCGCTAAAGCTTGGATTAGCACCGTTGGCATATTATTCATTACAGATGAAAGCCCTGCCGATAATAACCCTGTTCCTACTGTAGCTGTCATCATGCCATGATTAGCGAGTTGGCTTAACTCATGAGCTAAATAATCGGTCAGCCCTGCATTTTTTAAACCATACACCACCAAATACATACCCAAAGAAAATATCACCACTTGCCACGGGGCATTTTTGACAATCGGTAGCACCGTTATTTTTTTACCCATTTTCGCTACCACAAGCAACACCAACGCTCCAACCCCTGCAATGAAGCTAATGGGTACACCTATAGGCTCAAGCACAAAAAAACCCAACAAAAGTAACGCCAACACCACCCAACCGATGATAAAGGTATTTTTATCCACGATAGCTGATTGTGAGTTTTCGATTAAATCCAACGCATAAACCGTAGGAATGTCTTTATGATAAAACCCATACAATACCAATAATGAGGTGACAACCGCTACCACGTTTACTGGTATCATCACTTTGGCATAATCGGTAAAAGGGATTTTAAAAAAGTCAGCCGACACAATATTTACCAAATTAGACACCACGAGCGGAATACTGGCGGTATCAGCGATAAATCCTGCTGTCATAATAAAAGCAAGGGTAGTCGCAGGGGAAAAGCGTAACGTGGTTAAAATCGCAATCACAATGGGTGTTAATATCAAAGCCACACCATCATTGGCAAACAATGCCGATACCACCGCCCCAAGTAGCACAATAAACGCAAACAACCGATTACCGCTACCTTTTGCTAATCTTGCAACGTGCAAGGCGATATAGCGGAAAAAGCCTGCTTCATCAAGTAACAGGCTAATGATGATAATAGCAATAAAGGCAAAGGTAGCATTCCAAACAATATTCCACACCACAGGAATATCGGCAACCGTTATTACCCCTAATAGCAAAGCTATCCCAGTCCCGATACTGGCAGTCCAACCGATACCCAAGCCTTTAGGTTGCCATATTACAAATATCAAAGTCACTAGAAAAATGAGTAATGCGGTAATCATTGACTGCCTATAGAAACCTGTTAAAATTGAGCTATACTATAATCTATATATTCGGATATGTAAATATATGAATAAAACAGACTTTCTCAAGGCATTAAGCGACCCCACCAGATTAAAAATTGTGCAACTACTTAATCAGAAGCAAGCGTTATGCGTGTGTGATATCATCAGCGAGTTAGACCAACCACAGCCAACTATCTCACGGCATTTAAACCAATTAAAGCAAATCGGTATTTTAGAAAGTGAGCGTAAAGGCACTTGGATTTGGTATTCGATTAGTCAAGAGTTACCAAGTTGGGGCAAAGCGGTAATTAGTGCATTGGAATTAAATTAAATGTCTGATTCATAGAGATCGTTTCAATTTGACCATCTCTAAATCCACTTTATAATTAGCATTTTGAGTGCGTTCGTCCGATGGGTTATATTGATTTTGCACCTCATCAGAAAAAGGCGTTTCCTCGCTTAATTCAAAATACCTCTCCATGGGTGTTTTTCCCTTCAAAGCTGAATGTGGTCTTAGCCAATTATAGTAATGCTGCCATTCAGCCAATTGGTCCTGAAGGTTTTCGGACGTGATATCTACGGTTGCATAGAATTCAGTTTTATCAGTCTTTTGAGAACGCTCAAATTTACCATTGAGATGTGGCGACCCTGATTTATTGGGTCTAAATTTGATGCCATACTCCATCATTTTCTTTTGAACCTTTTCAGCAAATAATTCAAACCCACGATCGGTTTCTAAATAAGGCTTTGTCTGAGCTGTTTTATTTTAGGGGAGAGTTACAAGTGGGGGTCAAAATCTACTTGCTCACAAATCAACCAAGGCACAAAATGGGCACAAAAAAAATTTCGCTCATTTTTATGTGCCCAAAATCAGAAAAGTGGTCAAATTATACCAAACCCAATAGTTAAAGTCTTGCTTGTGTAGGACGCATACGATGCACCGCTGGCTATATCTCGCCAAAAATGGTGCGTAAAACGCACCTTATTATATTTTTTGGGTTTGGTATTATTTACTTCGCAAAAACCACCCAAACCCTTGATATTACTGCAATAAAAAAGCCCCAATCAATCGACTGGGGCTTTTGGAATATGGTAGGCATAATCTGACTCGAACAGACGACCCCCACCATGTCAAGGTTTGCCACGATTCGAATCTTATTTTATCTTAATGCACTTTAATATATATTTTCTTTAATATCAATGATTAATAATACGTAATTCCTTTATCAATTTAAATGATTTAAAGTATACTAGAAATTTACGGGCACGAAAAAAATTCAAAAATTAGAATTTTTTTACCCCCCACCCTTTCAATTCATTTAAGAAAAATAACGTAATTCTCCAAAATTTTATTAAAATATATTAAATTATTTTTTAATTTAAAATAAAATTAACGATAGTAATTGTTGCTCTCAATAATATATTCATGATTCTATCGAGAGTAATACCTTGCGGTGGAAATTTACCTTCATGGTAGTGGATAGCTTGGTCAAGATTAAGCATTGTGATTATGTTGTGAATCACTCTTTAAGAATTTTGATTGACAAAGAAAGTTATCACTTATGAATGATTGACAAAATAGCTTGTAAATCATATTGAGCGATTTTTGATTGACAAGGCTAGTTTTTAAAAGCTTTCGTAACTGCTTTAAATAGCTGTTGCCATAATGTATCATCTGCTAAAAAAGGCATTTCTTTCACCAGTTTTTGGCTTCGTTCACCCTGATTGTCCCTGATGCTACGGATGATTCTATCGGCATAATCATTTGGCATATCCATCAGCTCTTTTATCGCATCACGTGCGTGATTGTGTTGATACAAATAATGGCTTTCTTGATATAAATCATCTTGAATGACACGGGATACAAGCTTGGCTAAATACAGCACGTGCGGCGTCAAATCCAAAAAACGCCAAATCGGCAATGCATTGTCAACATTACCCAAGTGCAAGTTAGACTTGATACCATCTTCAAAGATTTGCGTGGTCTCAAATTGATATTCACCGATCAATTGTGCCATTAGCGGCTTAGAGACGGTATCTAGTATTTTGTCATAATCACGGCGATGTTGTGTGCTGTCACTGATGGCAGATGAAATCGGCAAAATCATTGGTTCACTTAATATTCCATCTCGGTATAGTAAATCATTGACTAAAAACCGATGCACTCGGCCATTACCATCGGCTAATGGATGAATATACACAAAGGCAAAACTTAACACCGCTGCTCGCATAATAGAAGGTTGCCCTTGCGTAACATCAAAAAAGCTCTGTAACCCTGCCAACATGTTGACAACTTGCTCAAAAGGCGGCGCAATGTAGTGGACTATTGGGGTAAAGGTGCGCTGCTCGATCTGTCCAATAAATACTGGAGACTTTCGAATTCCCAATTGCGGTAATGCGGTCTTCTCCCCTAAAATCGCCTGTTGTAACTGCGTTAATTCACTATCGGTTATAGGTAGGTCGCCTTTTCCCGTCCGCTGAGCGATCACTTGGGCAAAGCGCTCAATGCGTTTGGTCTGTTTACCCTCCCCTTCAATTATAAAACTGGCTTTACTTTCCCGTAAAGTTAACCATACTGCTGAGCGTAATAGTAAATCTTCACCAAATTCATGATTAAGCGACTGCAACATTTGTACGATATCAAGTTGTGCAGCTTGTTCAACTTGCGGGGTTTTTACCACCATTGGGCAAAAATCTGGCGTACCTGCCAAATTATTATTAATACGCCAACGACTATTTTTAGTGACTTTATCGGGCGATGCGGTGACTACCTTAGCATCATCTAGCGCATCAACATAGTTGCCACTAATATTGGCAGTAATGGTTAAAGTATTCCCCGTAAGCCATTCGTATAAAAAGCCTGCACGTCTAGCATATTGTCCGGTGGGCTCATTATTTATCCAGTCAACCAATAAAGAACTATCGATTTGTTGAAATAGTCGATACATTAGTTCATAGTGCGGAATTTCATGACGTAGATAAAATTGCAAATGAGCGATCACAGTGGCGGCTGGTTGTTTGCTAAACTGATAAACTTCTTCTCTAAAATCATCTTCTCGATGGCTTTCTCGGCGCCCCCCTAGACGGCTTACTAAATACAATGGGAATGCCAACTCAATGTTAAAATATTGAATAAGCCAGACTGCGCCAATTGGATTTTTGATCGAATGATACGATTCTTTAAGAAAACGCATAACTAACCATTGCAACATAGTATTTATTTAAAAAGGATTGTGCATAAAATTAGTAATAAATGCAACAAAATAGATATTTCAAAAAATTATGCAACAAAATAATTTTATTTTTATATTTTGTATCGATTAAATTACAGGCATTTGTACTATTAATCCCTTCTTAATATTATTTTGCTTGCATGACGGTATACTCCTAAATATTGAAGCCTCCCATGCTCCCAGTTCATATAAATAATTCATAATTGAATGATTAAATGTTAAA
The DNA here is from genome assembly GCA_902506225.1 of Enhydrobacter sp. 8BJ. Taxonomy (GTDB): domain Bacteria; phylum Pseudomonadota; class Gammaproteobacteria; order Pseudomonadales; family Moraxellaceae; genus Faucicola. The sequence continues at coordinate 2,387,571 of LR733345.1, forward strand.
ATAGCCATTAAAATATCAAAAATGAATTATTAATGGATGCTACTTTAATATGCGATTTGACTTCTATACACCCTCAGAAATTAGTAAGTCACTGGGCAAACGCTTAAAACAGCAGCGTTTGTACCAGAATCTGACGCAGGTTGAACTTGCCCAAAGGGCTGGCATTGGACTAAGTACCGTTTCTCGTATTGAGTCAGGAGAAGGAGGAACGCTCGATAACGTTATCCGCTATGGAGATTGCAAGAATTTTTGTGTAAACCGCAATAAACGACAGAAGTTTACACAAGGAAAAATACATGAAAGGGGGCAGCACAGAATTCGGATCATATAGGGCGGTAAGTACATTTGTTTAGTTTCTTACTCAATTTAGCACGATAAGAAAAACACATCATTCGAGCGACGTATGGAAAACAACTGTTTTCCATAAAGCTTTTACCAAAGATAACATCTCAAAATTCTAGCGGGTTTCAGACTATATTAACCTCATAAAAATCAAAATACAGAAAATTCTTTGAAAGATTATTTTTCATAATTTCTTTACCAAAAGAATTATCTAATTTAGAGGAAGCATTTTTATATAGCAATTTGATTAATTTACGACAGTTAAATAGAAATCATTATAAAACAACAATTTAAAAGAAAAAAATGTACTTACCGCCCTATATGATCCGAATTCTGTGCTGACCCCTAGTTTGGGCTGAAATAGGTGGGATGGTCGGGGGCTTACATTGGATGTCGTTACGGAGCCTCTAATTTATCCTGCCACAGAATTTTTAACGCCCTCCATAATGGCGTTAAAACGCCACACGTACTAGAATATGGAAGAAATCCTCTACCGAACGAAACATTTAAACCTGCTAAACCAAAAAATGATCCAATACCTGCTAGACCTGATGAGATTCAATATCATAAGTAGTGAGTAAATTTAATGGAAAACTTTATTAATCTGAAGTATAAAGAATGGGTTAATTCAGGAAAGTATCGACTAAACTCTTTGGAAGATTATATTAGTTTAGAAATTTATCCAGAAGATATAGAAATTTTTTCAACCGTCCTTCTACCTGAAACTTTCATTTTTGAGGATTACATTCTATTACGTCGACCTAATATGAATTTAGATGAACAAAAATCTAACTTTTTGCACTGGTCAGATAAACTTAAATGTAAAAATGAAGCGCAGAAAATTTTTAATAATACTAATGTTTCAGATATTTTTTTAAATACATCTCAAAATAGTTCAGAGTCAACGTTATTAAATGTAGCAAGGCTTATTAAGTTCAATTGGGAAAATTTTTTAGTGAATAAATATCAACATATGCAATTTAATGTAGTTATCGGTGGGGAAAACTTTGACCCTTCGTTGACATTTTACCAAATTTGAATTCATTCGAATTCGGAGAGAAGTAGTACGCTAATAAATTTAGCAGAGTATTTTTAAAAATTACAATTGTTGGATTGTCTAAAAAAGTCGTTTTATAGACATTTTGAAATGACTTAAAAATACTCGACAAAATTCCTTACCGCCCTATTTTTTCCGTTTTCTGTGCTAACCCCTTTTTAGGCGCTGATGGTAACTATTATAGGAATCCACAGCAGGATATTACTCACATATCTGTTAATATGGGAAAATAATATGAATAATTTAGAATATTTTAAACTTTTACCTGAAATTATGTCTTATGAAGATATTAACGAAGAGTTTCTTCGTTTTATAGAAAATTTATATCTTATGAATAGTATGTCGGAGAATTTAGATATTTTGGTTGAATTGTCGAGTAGACAATGGAATACCTATAAATTAGCTCATAAAAGTATTCGAGATGTAATAACTGAATATTTGACTAAGAATATAAATCTTAATAGTGACGAAGATATTGATTCTGCTATACGTATTTCTTTAGCGCTAGGACTCAAGGATGTTTATGATTTCATTTTATCCAAAGTTGATAATATGTCCAATGATAATGTAGTTGAATTGTTAAAAGAATACCAGTCTGAGATTAAAGATATTTCTGACCCTTATTGTAGTATCTAACTGATTAAAATATAGTTTTGAGACATATAACATCCCCCACTGTCAGAATAGTTGTCACCCCCACCTAAACAACCCAAATGGGGGAAAAGGAGACAACCATGGCACAATACAGTGCAGAACGCAAACAAGCCATACTGAACAAACTACTATCACCGAATCTAATGAGCATAGCAAAGCTTGCGAGAGACGAACACATCGCCGAACAAACCCTGTATAATTGGCGCAATCGAGCCAAAAGCCAAGGGAAAGCCGTGCCGACCAACGATAAAACCAAAGAATTAACCCCTGAGACCAAGCTCACCATCATTATTGACACCGCTAGGCTTAACGAAACTGAGCTTGCCGAATACTGTCGCAGCAAAGGGCTCTACCCTGAACAAATCGCCCAATGGAAAACACAGACCCTCACAGGCTTTAGCACAAGCGAACAACAAACCAGCCTAAATCGCAAACAGCAACAAGCCGACCAAAAACAAATCAAACAACTCAAACAAGAAATCAAACGCAAAGACAAAGCGCTTGCGGAGGCAGCCGCCATACTGATCTTGCGAAAAAAGCTCAATGCCCTATGGGGGGAAGACGAGGACGAATGACCACTCTTGCACAGCGGCAACAACTAATCACCCTCATTGATCAAGCGACCAACGCAGGGGCAAGGCTTCACATCGCCTGTAGCGAGGTTAACATTAGTAAACGCACCTATCGACGCTGGAAGGCTGACAAAGACAACACAGGGGATAAACGTCCCATCGCTGTTAGAGCTGCCCCGAGTAATAAACTAAGCGACATAGAACGCCAAGCCATACTTAATGCCTGCAATGAGCCCCGCTTTGCCAGTCTACCGCCGAGCCAAATCGTACCCACCCTACTTGATGAAGGCATTTACCATGCCTCAGAATCGAGCTTTTACCGTGTCCTAAGGCAACATAACCAACTCAAGCCTCGAGGACGTGCCAAAGCCCCTAATCCTTGTAAACCGCCAGAGACGTTTATTGCCACCAAGCCTTGCCAAGTGTTTTGTTGGGATATCACTTATTTACCAAGTACGGTACGTGGACAGTTTTATTATCTGTATATGATTGAGGATGTCTATAGCCGTGAGATTGTAGGTTTCGAGGTGTATGACAGGGAAGCGGGTGATTTAGCGGCTAAACTGCTAGAACGTACCCTGCTTAGCGAGAAAGCGATTGGTACAGGGGTGATACTGCATTCAGATAATGGGGCGCCGATGAAGTCGCAGACCCTGCGAATGAAAGCCTATGAGCTTGGGGTATTAACCTCTTATAGTCGTCCGCGGGTGAGTAATGATAATCCGTTTGCTGAGGCGCTGTTTCGTACTGTTAAGTATGCGCCAAGTTTCCCCGAGCATGGCTTTGATAGCCTTGATGCGGCTCGTGTATGGGTGAATGGCTTTGTGGGTTGGTATAACGCTGAGCATAAGCACAGTGGGTTAAATTTCGTGACGCCAAACGAGCGTCATACGCTTAAAGATGGCGATATTCTAGCAAGACGTGAGTCGGTGCTGGTGATGGCAAAGCAGGAAAATCCTGCTCGTTGGAATGGTAGAGCAGTGAGAAATTGTTCGCCTGTTCAGCCAACAGCGCTTAATCTTGTGCGTCTGTCTAGGCGGGTTATTCCCACTGAGGTTTTAGTCGCTTGATTTGTATATGGGTGACAACTACCTTGACAAACACCGCCTTTAGAGCCAAAGAACCAGCCCATACTGCTTTTGCCCCGTCCTGCTGTATCGGCAAAGACTTTGTTGCATTTGATACGGTGGTTATCACAAACCGCTAGGCTGGTTGAGTCGATGTAGCTAATCCCTGTGCAGTTGCCTTGCATTAAGAATTGTAGGTAGTCACACATGGGATATACGGCTTTTTCCATCAGTTCTACCATTCTGTTGTAACTTGGTAGTCTTGGAAAGGCATTTTTTAGCCATTGACAGACATAGCCATAGTAAAAGGCTTTAAATTCTCGATAGCGTATTTGATGAAATAGTACCAAGATGGTGATGATTTCTGCTAAACTTATTTTGCATGGTTTGTTGCGTGACTTTTTACTGCTGTTGTTCCTTATTTTTAGCATTTTCTGCTGTCGTCGATGTGGCAGTAAAGTTCTACAAGATTGTCCATGTAAGAAGTCCTTGTTAAAGGTGTTTGCGGTGAACTTACTTTAGCATGTTGGACTTCTTTTTTTTATCCTTTCTTATGTCGAATTCAGGTTAATTTAATTATTGGCGTACCGTATTCTACTTTATCATTGTCTTCTAGCAATATCGAATATACACAGCCTGCTTTATCAGCAATTACAGGTAACAGCTGTGCCATACATGCCACATAAGCCACGGTATCACCTTGTTGTACTTTATCACCAACTTTTACCAAAGGCTCACTAATGGCATCGGCTGATAGCTTGAGTCGTCCGATATAGGTTGATTTGATGACATAGGTATTATCATTTGTAACCTCATCAACATCTTGTTTGGCGGTATCTTTGACATTTGAACGCGATAACTGATTATTGTACAAAGTAGCATACTGGCTGTTTTTAATACGGATGCTATCACCTTGTACTGTGATTTCGACTTCAGCAAGTTGGCTATGAGCGACCAGACTGACCATATCTTGAATATGTTGAATGTCCATAATGTATCCGTAAGTTATGTTTACTTGAGATTAGATTTCGCCTGAATAGCAATGCCCTGCTGTTGTAATTCAGCTTGGATACGCTTGGCAAATTGTACAGCATGTTCACTATCGCCATGCAGACAAATACTGTCAGCTTGTACTTTTATGGTTTTGCCGTTGACGCTAGTGACACTACTATCTTTTATCATTTGTAACACTTGAGCAAGGGCTTCATCATCGTTGTCAATCACCGCATTAGGCTGACTCCGAGCAACCAATGCCCCATTTTCTTCATAACGGCGGTCGGCAAATACTTCTGATTCGGCAACGATGCCATGTTGCTGTGTTGCCTTAATCAGCTCACTACCCGATAAACCCATGATAGCTAACTTTGGATTAAAGCCTTTGATGGTTTCTACAATAACATTGGCTAAATGGGCATCTTTGGCGGCTTGGTTATATAATGCCCCATGCGGTTTAACATAATCAAGGGACACACCCACCCAATCACACAGCGATTGAATTGCCCCCAACTGATAAAGCAACACCGCTTTAATCTCATCATCAGGTAATTCATGATTAGTGCGTCCAAAGTTTGCTCTATCATCAAAACTTGGGTGGGCTCCAACTCGTAAGCCTTGCTGTTTGGCAAGTTTTAAAGTTTTGAGTATTTCGCTGGGTGAACCTGCGTGCAATCCACAGCAAATATTGGCAGAACTGACGATGGTGAGCAGTTTGTCATCTTGACCGCAACCTTCGGAGACATCGGCATTTAAATCAATCGTTAAAGTCGCTGTTGTCATTGTTATTTCCCCTCTGCAAAATTTTTGACACGCTGAATATGGCGTTCTCGTGCTTTTTTGCCACTTATAACTTCATCAAGTGTTACCCACTGAAACTGACAAGACTGTCCAAAGCGTAACTGGGCAAATTTGCCAATATCGGCTTGAATAATACTGGCAATTTTAGGATAACCACCTGTGGTTTGGGCATCTGCCATCAAGACAATCGGATGACCTTGCGGTGGCACTTGTATCATACCGATATCCACCCCATGAGAATTCATTTGTAGCGGTTCGGTCAACGCCAAAGTTTGCTCCCCTTCTAAGCGATAGCCCATGCGATTGCTACTGCTTAGTAATTTATAGGGTTGCTTAGTGAGTTGTAACAGCGAATCACGGGTAAAATAGTCCGTTTCACTATTTTTGACAATACGAATTATTGGTTTTGCGTTTTTATATAAATCATGATAATCATCTTCAAATTGAGCCATGCCAATTTGAGATAGCTTGGGACGTTGCGTGTTTGTGACGCTTAACACGTCACCCACTTTTAACAAGCGACCATGATAGCCCCCAAATTCTGCTTTGGCATTGGTGCTTGCTGAGCCTAGCACCTGTTCAACGGCAAGACCACCTTGGATACAAATATAGCCGTGCATGCCTTGAATCGCTCTTACCAGTTCCAAAGTTTGCCCTGCCTTGATGGCAATTCGCCAACCATTGGGTACTCGCTCTCGTGTTTGCTTGGCTGTATCAGTCACATAGGCTTCGTACAACGCCCCAGTTAAGCAGACACTAATCTCCCCTGTAGTCGCATCCACATCGCTATCATCAAATGCAAGTGTCATACCGCCCAATGTCACCTCGATTGCCACCGTATTATCTGGATTGTTCAATAAAGCATTGCCTGCCTTGATTGCCCAACTATCCATCGCACCACTTGTGCCAATGCCAAATCGTCTGTGACCAAAACGCCCCATATCTTGCAAGCTTGCCATCGCTGTCATTGCGGTGATTTTCATAAACGCTCCTCAATCACGTCAATGGCGACAAAGCTTAAGGTATCGCCTGCTTGGAGCAAGGTCGGTTGCTCATTTTTTAAATTAAATAGAGGCAATTCGGTACGCCCAAGCAACTGCCAACCCCCTGGTGATGCAAATGGGTAAATACCTGTTTGTTCACCACCAATGCCGACTGAGCCTGCAGGAACTTGTAGACGTGGGACCACATGACGAGGCGAATACAGTTCGGGCGATAATCCGCCTAAATACGGAAACCCAGGTTGAAAACCCATAAAATACACGGTATAAATCGGTGCAGTATGACGTTCGACCAATTCACGCACGGTCATGTTTTTTTGTTGGGCTAAATCCAATAAATCAGGGCCATACTCACCACCATATCGCACAGGAATTTCGATATGCCGACCGTCGATTTTTTTGATAAATTGGCTGTCATGACTAATTGTTTGTAGAAAATATTGCAATTGAAGTAGCTGACGGGCAGTCAAGTCTTGGGTATAGACACTTAGCGTGTTCATACCGACTACCGTTTCTTTTATCCACGCTTTGATATCATCGAGTTGGGGAATTTTTTCTGCCAATCCCCAACATAATTGCTGTTGCTCAAGGGTAACAGGTTTGGGCAAAAACAAAGTCAAACATCGCTCGTTGCAGATTTGCCATGTATGGGTTGCGGTGGATTGGGTTGTCATTGATTGTTGTTGGGTCATAACCTTATATTATTTAACCATTGGTTTATTGAAATTCGTTACTCATTTAAGAATTTGGTGCTTGTAGTTGGTCGGCGGTAACTTGTAGCGTGTTTTGATTATTCTCAAGCCATTGGCTTAAATAGTGAATACTCGTCCCACCCGCTTGAAACCCTGTATCCGCCAAAAAGCGTTGATGTAATGCTTTATTGGTCATAATGCCAGTCACCGTCAGTTCATGCAGAGCAGACTGCATTTTTTGCAGTGCCAAGCCCCGAGTCTTCGCATGGACACACACTTTGGCTATCAAGCTATCATAATGGGTTGGAATCAGATAACCTGATTCGATATGACTATCCACACGCACCCCATTGCCCCCTGGGAGATGGCAATAGTTGACTTTGCCAGCACTAGGCATAAAGGTAAAAGGATGCTCAGCATTGATACGGCATTCAAACGCATGACCTTGTAGCACAATATCTGCTTGGCTAAAACCAAGCTCAAAACCAGCGGCCACTTTGATTTGCTCGCTGATTAAATCTATGCCTGTGACTAATTCGGTGACAGGGTGTTCCACTTGAATACGGGTATTCATCTCAATAAAGAAAAACTCGCCGTTTTCATACAAAAATTCAAACGTACCCACACCCCGATAGCCCATGTACTGACATGCATTGACACAAGCTTGTCCGATTTTTTGGCGTTCGGTCTCAGTGATGTGCGGTGCAGGAGATTCTTCCACCACTTTTTGGTGACGGCGTTGGCTAGAACAATCTCGCTCACCCAAATGTACCGCATGACCGTAGTGGTCAGCAATCACTTGAATCTCAATATGACGGGGCTGTTGTAAGTACCGCTCCATATATACCACAGGATTGCCAAAAGCAGCATTCGCTTCTTTTTTGGTCATAGCAACCGAGCTAATCAAATCCTCTCGTCGGGTTACCACTCGCATACCACGACCACCACCACCGCCTGCTGCTTTAATAATCACAGGATAACCGACTTGTTCTGCAATTGCCAAAATTTGGTTATCATCGTCTGGCAACGATCCATCTGAGCCTGGTACACAGGGTACACCTGCGGCTAGCATAGCTTGTTTAGCAGCAACTTTATCGCCCATTTGGCGGATATTGTCGGCACTAGGGCCAATAAACGTCAGTCCTGCTTGCTCGATACGCTCGGCAAAATCGGCATTTTCTGCCAAAAAACCGTAGCCTGGATGAATGGCATCAGCATGGGTTAAGTCGGCGGCTGCCAGAATTGCTTGTTGATTAAGATAACTTTGAGTGGCATTGGCAGGACCAATACACACAGTTTCATCTGCAAGACGGTTAGGCAACGCATCTCTATCAGCTTCTGAATGCACCAAAACGGATGTAATGCCCAGTTGTTTACACGCTCGGATGATACGTAGGGCAATTTCCCCACGATTGGCAATCAAAATTTTGTCAAAAAGTTTTGGCGTATTTAGCTGGGAAAATTGATGAAAACTTGTGGTTACGGTCATGAAGAAAGTAGTCCTTACGACAAAAATTTATAGGTTAAACGAATCAAACAATGCTAAATAATGGCTGGGCATATTCCACCATATCACCCTCATTCACCAAAATCGCTTGAATCGTACCTGTTTGCTCAGCTTTTACTTCGTGCATGATTTTCATCGCTTCCACAATACACAAGGTATCACCGATTGCTACGCTTTGCCCAACTTCCACAAAGGCTGGACTTTCTGGACTGGATTTGCGATAAAACGTACCAACCATTGGCGATACGATAGTCTGGGTGTTACTCTCGCTTGGGTAAGCGATGGCTTCCGATTTGTTTGCACCGTTAGCCAAAATACTTTCATTGCTATTTAACGTAAAGGGTTGCGGTGCTACTGAAAACATAGGCGTAGCAACCCCCTGTAATACCCTATCTGGTTGATAGGGTGTCTGATAAGACGCATGACGACAAGTAATACGAATATTGGTTTGCCCTTCTCGTATCTCAATTTCGTCAATGTTGGCTTGTTCAGCGATTTTAATCAGCTTAGCCAATTGGTTGATATCAATATTCATATACGTTTATCCTAGAATTATCCTGCCAAATATTTACTGATAGTAATGACGCTCAATATCGACATGGCAATTGCTACAATCCATCCAAAGATTGCCATCCACACAGGGTGACGATAGTTTCCAATGATATTTTTGCGGTAGGCAGCAAGCAAAATAATCACCAACGCAATCGGCAATACCAAGCCATTGAGCGTACCTACCAATACCAAAACTTGAGCAGGTTTACCAATGGTCACAAAGATAAGTGTCGAGATAGTGATGAAACCAATCACAAAAAAGCGTTTATTGCGTTCAATAAAATCACTAAAATTGGTCAAAAACGTTACCGAAGTGTATGCACATCCAATCACCGAAGTAATCGACGCTGCCCAAATTACCATACCAAAAATTACCTTACCTAGGTCACCTATACCATATTGAAACGGTGTTAATGCAGGATTATCCTTAATTAATGGGATGCCTTGGCTTACGACACCAAGTACACCTAAGAATAAAAAGATACGAATAAACGAAGCAATCAAAATCCCTGAAACTGAGCTACGGTTAACTGAAGGCAGATTCTCTTCCCCTGTAATGCCTGCTTCTAGCAAGCGGTGGGCACCCGAAAAAGTGATATAACCACCAACCGTACCACCGACCAAAGTCACAATTGCCATAGCATCTAGCTTACTTGGGGCAACTGTTCTCACAATCGCTTCGCCAAATGGTGGATTGGTTTTAAACACCACATAAAAAATTAAGATAATAAGCACAAACCCCATCAATTGGGCGAATTTATCGATGGCTTTTCCTGCTTCTTTAAACAAAAACAGACCAATCGCAATGATACCGCTAATCATAGCCCCCAACACAGGCGACATGCCAAACATACCTTGAAAACCCAATCCTGCCCCACCAATATTGCCGATATTAAATGCCAAGCCACCCATAATAATTAAAAAGGCTAATACATATCCCATGCCAGGAAATACCAAGTTAGCGATTTCTTGAGCCTTCAACTTAGAAACAGTCACCACTCGCCAAACATTTAGCTGTACCCCGATATCCATCAAAATTGAGACTAAAATAACAAAACCGAAACTTGCCCCAAGCTTTTCGGTAAAAGTGGCGGTTTGGGTCAAAAATCCTGGACCCACCGCAGATGTTGCCATTAAAAAGGCAGCACCCAAAATAGCAGATTTTTGCACGGTTGTTATTGATGGGCGATGGGTTGTTGATTCTTTATCAGATGGGGTGCTCATGTTTATCCTTAAAAAATTAGGTAAAGAATTTTCCTTTTTACTGTAAATTCTATGTATTTTACTTTTAGCAATTTTATCAATATAAAATTTCGCTATCTTTAATATCAGTAATGAACATAAAGCCAGGGGCGTGGGTAATCATTAATTCTGGTTTAGCACTTAGGCACACGGATTGCGGTGTTACACCACAACCCCAAAATACAGGAATTTCTCCCGCTTGTATAGTGGAAGCTTCACCAAAATCTGGACTTGAGATATCTTTAATACCAATATATTCTGGATTACCGATATGGATAGGTGCACCATGGGTAGCTTTAAAATTTGAGGTTATTTCAGTGGCTTTGATAGCTTGTGCCATCGTCATAGGACGCATGCTGACAGTGGTTGCTCCATGAAAAATACCTGCGGGTAATGTTGGTATATTAGTGATATACATAGGTACATTATGGTTTTCCTCAATATGTCTAACGGGTAAACCTGCTTCAAGCATCGCATGCTCAAAGGTGAAGCTACAACCAATTAAAAAAGACACCATTTTTTCATCATATAAATCACTGATATCATAAGGTTTTTCAACCAATTTTCCTCGTTTGTAAACAAAATACAGACCTACTTCATTTCTAATATCACCCTGTGGAGCGTATTTTGGGAAACTAGGTTTGCCTACATCTGAAACATCTAAAAGTGGGCAAGTCTTTGGATTTCTTTGGCAGAATAGTAAAAAGTCATAAGCATATGTTTGAGGTAATATAACTACATTAGCCTGAATATACCCTTTTGCCATACCGCTCGTTGGTGCAATAAGTTTTTGTTCACGAATTGCTTGACGAATAAGATTAGGCGGTGTGTTTGTCCATTCCATCTCTTCAACCTTTATAGCTCAATTAACTACACATGTATTTATTAACAGCCCATAAATTTTATTAGACTCCACCACTCTCAACGCTTAATAAGCTATTCATTCTAGTAAACTCAAAATTCAAAAGCTAATTTTATGATAAATTTAAAGCTAGTAATATCGGTGATTTATAAAAATTAGTCGAGAGTATGAACCGTCCCGAGTTTATCGGAGACAAGTTTACTTGAGTCAGGCAGCATAGCCTGACGGAATTAATGAACAATAGTAGATATTTTCCGCATCAAGAGGCGGCACATATCCATTCTTAGAATGCAATCGTTCATGGTTGTACCAGTGTACCCAATCAAGGGTTGCTAGAGCAACATCATTTACGCCATCCCATTCCTGTTCCAAATAATCAATCACCTCCGCTTTATATAGCCCATTCACACTTTCAGCTAGGGCATTATCTGAGCGAGGAATAGCAAAGCACTGCTTTGCCCGAGTGCAAGACGTAGGGCTATTCCCGAAGTGGAATCGCCTGTCGTGCCGACTGATGCAGCAAGCCCCGATTGTTTAAGCCGTTCACCATATTTAATCGATAGATACTGACTACCTTTATCAGAATGATGAATTACCCCGCTTGGTCTACCTCTAGCGTCTAAGGATTGATTTAGGGCATCTAAGACCAGCTGAGTGTCCATATGATTCGATACTTTCCAACCCACGATAACTCGCTTAAATACGTCAATCACAAAGGCAGTATAGACCCAACCTGATTTAGTTTTAATGTAGGTAAAATCAGCGACCTGAGGAGCACTGCTCCGCAAGCGTCTTTTCTTGTTTGGGGCATCTGCGCTAAAGTTGCTTTTGACCAAATCATCGGGACTTTGTTGTCCTGGTCGCTGTTTGGTGGTAATTTTGCCTTTGCCCCGCCATACGCCTTGTATGCCTAGCTGTTTCATCAGGCGTTCAACGGTGCAACGACCTAATTTGGGCATACAATCCTGCTTAAGCTTATGCCAGACTTTACGAATGCCATAGCGACAGCCACTGGCTTGCCAAATCTGTTTGATTTGTGCCATGAGGTGCTTGTCGCTTTGTTTACGTCGGCTTTGCTTTTCTGGGTTGTCTTGTGCATCTTTGATGCGATAGTAGGTGGATGGGGCAATTGGCAGTATCCTGCAAATCAGCTCGATCCCATATTTTTGTTTTTCATCATCAATGAATTTGACCATCACTTGGGTTTGCGGCCCTTCTCCGCCTGGGCTTCAATACCGGCTGCCTTGCGAATGATTTCGTTCGCTTGTTTGAGTTCTCGGTTTTCTCGCTCAAGCTCAGCGATACGAGCGGCTTGGCTTTGAGTAGTAACGGTCACAGGATTTTGCTTAGGTAGGTGCTTTTGATGCCATGAGCGTAGGGTTTCAGGGGTACACCCGAATTTGGGGGCGATGGCTTGGATGGCCGCCCACAGTGAGGGATAATCTTTTTGCGATTCGATGAGTAATTCGATGGCTCTTTTCTTAACTTCTGTTGGGTATTATTTGCTTTTCATAAGGGTATTGTCTCAGAGTTTTAGGTCTCCGACAATCCCGGGGCGGTTCATTTCTTGATTGAGACGGTGTTTGATGAGTTAAAGAATATTTGCCATATCGAGCATTCAAGGCATCGTAGCCATGTTGGGTTTATGAGTAATTTGGTGGCAGGGCTGATTGCTTATTGCCATCAACCCAAGAAGCCGACACTTAAAAATGTGCTGATTGAACCTTTCGTCGCTAAGATTGCTTGTTAATTCAAAGCCTTAGAGTATGGCTTATGTCGAACTGGGGTTAATTAGTAGTAGCCTAATAACTTCCACCACACGAGACCGACCACTAGCCATAACAGTGAGTTCACGATACTCATGACAAAGCCGGCTTTCCACCATTCACCCAATGTGGCAAAGCCAGAACTGAAAATCACGGGCGCTGTACCTGTCGCATAATGGGTCAAACTCATCATAATATTACCGGCTGATGCCAAAATCAGTGCATACAGTAGCGGTGGCGCACCCAACGCCAGACCCACCCCATAAAATGCGGCAAACATTGCGGTGATGTGTGCCGTGGTACTGGCAAAGAAGTAATGGGTGTACAGATAGACCAAGGTTAAAATCGCACACGCACCGACCCAACCAATGCCCAAATGACCAATACCGGTTTGGATATTGGTGGCAAACCATTTGATTAAGCCCAATTTATCCAAAAACGTTGCCATCATTACCAACGCACCAAACCATACAATCGTATCCCATGCTGATTTTTGCTTCAGCACATCATCCCACGTTAGCACGCCTGAGAGTAATAGCAAGCTTAAACCAATCAATGCCGCTGTGGTCGCATCGACACTAAATGCCTCACCCAAAATCATCGCTGGTATATTCGCCCACAATATCAACATCAGCGCAAAAACGCCTAACATAATTTTTTCGTCTTTATGAATCGGGCCTAACGCTTTTAGATTTTCTTTGGCAAATTCAGTTGCGTTCGGTGTGGTTTTTATTTCCGGTGGATACAGTTTATAAATCACCAATGGCATCACTAGCAGACACACCACACCGGGGACAAACATCGCTACCGCCCACGTTGTCCAGCTTAAATGAATTTGTTGACCGGTTAATTTACCCACGAGTTCAACGACCAATGGATTGGGTGCTGTTGCTGTGATAAACATGCCCGAGGTAATGGGGTTAGCATTATAATTCACTAAGGACAAATAACGACCCACACGGTTTTGGGTATTGTTCTCGACATCCGACCCTAAAGAGTGCGAAATCGCCTTCATAATCGGGTGAATAATACCACCGCCGCGCGCGGTATTTGATGGGGTAATCGGTGCTAAGACCAGTTCTGCCAACACGAACGAATAGCCGATGCCCAAAGTCTTTTTACCAAATATCGAGATAAAATAATAACCAATACGCTTACCCAACCCTGTCTTGGTCAACCCATACGAAATCATGACCGCAATACCAATCAGCCAAATTAGCGTACTCGATAAACTCGATAAGGCATCTTTGACTGCGACTGCCGGCTTATCACTGGTCACGCCTGTCAAAGCAACGACTGCCATAGACAGCATGGCTAACGCACCAATTGGCATCGCTTTACCAATAATTGCCGCAATTGTACCGATAAATATCGCTAGCAAATGCCAAGCTTCTGGCTTAACGCCTTCGGGTACGGGAATCACAAACCAAATAATCAGTGTCAATACCACGGCAATCGCCATCGGAATTGGCGCAAAGCCTAATCCTGTACTGCGATGTTCATCCGGTACAGGCGTCGTTGTATTGGGTAATGGCGTTGTCTTAGGCGCTTCAGTTATCTTGGGTGGTTCAGTTGGTGGTGTGGATGGTGAAGAATTGGGCTTATCAGGCAATGACATGGGGTACCTCCATCGTTCAATAAACAAAAAAATCTTAACCTGAATTCGACATAAGAAAGGATAAAAAAAGAAGTCCAATGAACTGTACTGGAATTGTCGGCCACAAATTATCTTGAGTCACGCAGCATAGCCTGACGGAATTAATGAACAATAGTAGATGTTTTCTACGTCAATAGCCGACAAATACCCGTTAGTAGTCGACGGCTATTTTCTTAACTTCTGTTGGGTTTTTTTTGCTTTCCATAAGGGTATTGTCTCAGAGTTTTAGGTCTCCGACAATCCCGAGACGGTTCATACAAAGTTCGGATCAAACAGCATAGATCACTTTTTTGTTGCCCAATGATTATCTAAATACCATACCGCCATCGGTCAAAATAGTTTGACCCGTAATATAGTTGGCATCATCAGAAGCTAAAAATGATACTAAATTTGCTACATCTTCAGGTTCCTCTGGTCTTCCGACTAAAATACCCTGTGTAAATTCTTTCCACGCTTGTTTTGGCTCATAACCTTTATGTTTGACAAATGCCGCATCAATTCGCTCCCACATAGGGGTATCAGCCACCCCAGGACAATAGGCATTTACACGAATATTATATTGGGCTAATTCTTTAGCAGTTGAGTGGGTAAATGAACGTACTGCGTGTTTAGTGGCGCTATATAAGCTTAGCATTTCATATGACTCATGTCCTGCAATACTACAAGCATTGATAATCTTACTCACGTTGTTTTGTTTTTTCATCTGCTCGGCGGCTGCTTGCGTGCCAAACACCACGCCTTTGATATTCACATTCATTACACGGTCAAGCTCTTTTTCTTCAATTTCTAAAAACGGCTCAACCGACTCCACCCCTGCGTTATTGACAAACACGTCAACCTGCCCAAAGGCTTTCACCGCTTCTTCGATAAGGCGAAATTGGTCGGCACGTTTTGACACATCGCCCACCACCGTGATGCTTTCATACCCTGCTTTGTCAAATTCGGCTTTGGCTTTTTTTAGATTATCTTCGCTGATGTCGTGTAGCACCACTCGAAAACCATCTTTGGCAAGACGAGTCGCAATGGCATTACCCAGACCCCCTGCCGAACCTGTTATGACTGCAACTTTTGCATTGGATTTTGTAGATCTAGTCATTATGATTCCTTATTGGTGAAAAAAATTAAAAAATACATGGTATCAAAAAGCGCTATCTTTTGAGTATAACAAACGTTGTAGCAATAATTTCAGCAAAATTGTTTGGGGTAAGTAATGTTTTTTTTTACAAAGCGTAAAAGCCTGTTAGATATGATAATATTGCTAAGACTAACTTTATCGGCAAGATTTTTAATTCAGATTTTTTCCGAAAATTCAATCGTTTTATTAGAGGGCGTTCAAAACTCTGTGTCAGCTAAATTAAAGTTTAATTAGGAGTCAGCACAGAATTCGGACCATATACGGTGGTAAGTACATTTGTTGAGTTTTTAATCGATAGTGATGAGTTTTACTCACCCTCAAAGCAACCTATGGTAAACATATATTTTCCACGGATTTTTTATTTTTTTAAAAGCGAACCTTTTTACTGTATTAAGTTGCTCTATCAAGTCTGAATATAGAAAAGTATTTAACATAATCAAAGTTGGGCGAAGCAAAATTCAGATGTTCCGTATCGTTCAATTATTTTTAATCTCTAAACGATTAACTAAAAATGCCATAAGTTTTTTATATTTGCTTTCAGAAAATTCATTTTTATAAATCAAATCAAATACTGAATAAAACAAGTTCTTCAATAAATCCCTTGAAAACAATATCATCAAAAACGCAGGGATTATAACGAATAAAGAAAGAAGGAAAATTGAATAAAAGTTAATAATTAACTGTTCAATAACAGGTTCAGGGTCATTAAATTTGTAAAGATTAAATAGCAGAACGCCTACCAATGCTAATAAAGCTGTGGCACCTCCCATAATTCTTGCTTTGGCATCGGAATTATAGATGTACTTGGTCCATTGAAATTTATAAGCAGAAGGATAAGCTTCCCGCCATTTACGCCATTCCTCAAATTTTTTAATAACATCGCTAGTTTGATAATTTTTTCCAAATTTGCGTTGTAACCAATCTTCTTGAGCTTCAGTGATACTATAGAAATTTGTTTGATAACATCTATTGTATCTTTCTGCAATATTTTTTTCATGTCGATTTAAAATCATTGGATGCAAAATTATTGCTGGCATATAACATATAAAAAGCAAAATATTACTGACTTGAGAAGAATCATGAAACTTAAAAGTAGCAAAAACTGCACCCGCCATGAATATAACAAATAGAATGACAAGTATTGCATCTTTCCAAGATAGATTCCGATATGAATAAAAATTATCATAAAATTCATTAATTAAAGGAATAACCTTATTTTTCATATAACGCCTGGATTTTTTACGAACAGGGCTGTTATGAACTGAATTAAGTGTAATAACAGGACTAAAACTAGTTGATGCTACAGGAATGAACTGAAGCTGAGACAGAGTCATAGATTTACTCCTTGATTTCGGGCAATAAGAAACTTTGAAATATTATTAAAATAATCAATATTTTTTTATTTGTATAGGTATTAGAAACAATAAACGACAATTAATGTCGTTTATTGTTTTAGCTTTCAATTATCAATTAATACTGGTCACTATTAACAATAAGCAGAGCATCTATCACTATATCAATTATTTTTTGACTGATAGTAAAAAAATAATTGATATTTTAAAAATTCATTATTATAATGAGTCCATGACAGGATGAACCATCCTGATGTTTCTTCAAACAGAACAATCCTCAGTTGAACGAGTAACGTGGTATCTTTTAGATATCGATTACAGTTTTTATTGTAATCTGAGTTGGGGCACACACCTCAGCGACCAGTGCGAAGCAACCTTAGCCCTTTTCATTGTGGCTAATACAACTGGTAAACAAAAAGGTAGAGTAACCTGCGTTATCCATGGCATTTCAATTCGGTTCGACATTGTTTTGACAACTGGTGCAATCTCGCACCGATTGTACAGGATAATTCCTATGTGTTACTCACACGTTAGTTTGAAGAAGGCTATCGAAACCCTAAAAGCGTTGCAGATAGAAACACATGATGCTATGGATGACAGTCATCGTGAGCGTTTTAAACAGGCAATTAAAGACTTAGAGGGCTGTGAACAACAGCAAAAAGCGGTTAGTTCATTAGAGATTTTAAGGATTTTGGGGCAAATGCTAAATTTCGTTCCGAGTATTGAACGGATTATTAGTAACTTGCCCATGTAGCCTAACCCGCTCTACCTATGACAGCAGGTTACTTTTATTCAATTTCCAAAATTTCACTATAATTGGTAACTGTTATGAATATCGGTAAAGCGATTAAACTTTGTAGAACGCAAAAAGGTTTAACAAGGACAGAGCTTTCAAAAGATGCAGATATTTCAATTTCTTATCTATCACTACTTGAACAGGGTAAACGAGACCCTAGCCTTTCTACCGTAGAAAAACTCAGCAATGCGTTAAACATTCCTTTAAGTATTCTCGTGTTTCTAGCCTCTGATAAAACAGAACTCAGCAAAGAATTGACTGACCAATTGTCATCATTGGCACTATCATTGATGGACAGCCAAGATGGCTGAATTTGCCTATCCACATAGACCGATAGCAAGTTTAGAGAAATTGGCTATCGTACTTGATACCACAGTAGCCGAGTTAGACTTTTTGAGTCAAAATGCCAATAACTTTTATTTTAAGGTAAAGTCAATTCAAAAGGCTGACGCCTCATATAGAGATACCTACGACGTTAGAGATAGATTAAAAACCATTCATGCCAAAATTGTTAAAAATTTCCTTAGAATTATTGATTACCCTGATTATATACAAGGCGGGGTGCCACATAGAGACTATCTATCGAATACGGCTATGCACACAGCAAAGCAGGTGGTGATTAGCGAAGATATCACCAATTTTTTCTCAAGTGTTAGTTGTACTATCATTTATCAAGTGTGGAGCCGTTTTTTTAAATTTGCTCCCGTGGTTTGTGAGTGTTTAACAAACTTGGTCACTTATCAAGGCTTTTTAGTGCAAGGGGCTAAAACCAGTGGTTATTTGTGTAATTTAATTTTCTGGAATAGGGAACAGTTTCTAGTTGATACCTTGGCAAGTCAAGGTTTTACTTATTCTCGATTTGTTGATGATATTTCAATCTCTAGTCCAAAAGTTATTACCTCTGAGCATAAAACTGAGGTAATAGCAAAAACTTATGGGATGTTACAGAGCTGTGGCGTTAAGCCAAATCGAAAAAAACATCATATTATGTCCAAAGGCTCTTCTCAAAAGGTGCATCGGGTGAATGTTGTATCTAATAAACCAACCTTTGATAAAAAAGAACGGAATGCGATTCGAGCGGCAGTTCATGAATGTGAAATGAATTTCTCTAAGTCCAAATCATCGTCAGAGTATGAAAAACTTTTTAATACCACAATGGGCAGAGTCCAGAAGATAAAACGCTTACATATAGAGGAAGCGAATAAACTTTTGGCTAGATTACAAAAGATTAAACCGTAGGTACTATGAATGTCGAATAATAACAATAACTATTCTTTTGAAATATTATCAGATACCGTATCTGATAGAGACTTATTTGAACATAAGACACATGAAAAAAGTGCGGATGTGTTGTATGAAGTCGTAAAAAAATCTCAGAATATGGATATTACTATCGGATTAGAAGGTGTTTGGGGTTCTGGAAAATCAACTGTTATCAATATGTTTAAAAATAAGGTCATGCAAGATAACAAAGATGTCTTATTTTTTATGTTTGATACTTGGGCTCACAAAGATGATCCTTTGAGAAAGATTTTTTTAGAATCTTTAATTCAAGACTTAAAATCTAAAAATCAAGAAATAAAACCTGGCCTAGACAAAATACATAAAGAAATTTTAGGAAAAGTCAAAACAATTGACATCACTGCTCATAAAACAGTATCGCCATTAGGAAAATACTTAGCTTTTTCAGCTTTTCTAATTCCATTAGGTACGGCAATTTTAAAATATTGGGAGAGTCATCTTTCTGTCTTAATTATAGGTTCTTTACTCATTTCTGCTCCATTACTTGTACTTCTGTATTGGATGATTTGGGGTGATGAAATTATTATTGAACAAAATTCAACTAAATCTATTAGGAAAAAGAATTGGGATTTTTTCACCAAAGAATCTACAGAAACTATTCGCCAAGACATCAATGAACAAGGCGAAAAAACCTCTATTGAGTTTCAACAATTATTTGAAAGAATTATTAACAGTGCTAAGACTGAATATGGTATTAAACATATCATTATTGTGATAGATAATCTTGACCGTGTTGATCCTGAACAAGCTAAAAGTGTATGGTCAACATTACAAACATTTTTTCAATCACGTTCATTATCAGATCAACCAAACGTAGTAAAGCATATAGTCCAATTTATCGTCCCTTACGATAAGAAAGGATTTGCCTCTATTTGGGATAAAGAAAATGAGGATAGTGAGTCTGCGATTTCATTCCTGGATAAATGCTTTCAAGTCAGAGTAGAAATTCCCCAACCTATTATGTCAGGTTGGTTGAGCTACTGCCAAAATGCTATGGAAAAAGCTTTAATAGGATGGGGAGAGAATGATAAAAATAGCATATTAGCAGAATATAGTAGAATCATTTCGAATAAAAACTTGACACCAACACCGAGAAACATGCGAGCTTGGATTAATCAGGTTGCCATTAATGGCTTTAAATGGCAGGGTGCATTCACACCTAAATCTATTGCAGTATATTCATATTTAAGACTGCAATATGATGAACAGAAAATCAAACAGTTTTTGCTAGAAAACGAACAAGCAAAGCTTTTAGTAGATGATGTAGAAACCACTTATGAATTAGCAGGACAATTATTTGGTGTCAGAAAAGAAGTTGGAACTGAGCTTTTATTGAAAGATAGCATCAAATTAGCAATACAAGAAGCAAAAGACTCAACCATAAAATCCTTGATAGAGGCTCACAAGCAGGTTTTTTGGTTAACTTGGGAAAATAATTTTAGAGAATTTATCGACAACAATAGTGATTTCAAGTCACGAGCGATTGTTGATTTAACTAATTATATTAATCGAGAATTAGAAGGAAACCCTGGCAAGCTTCAAAATTTCAATCAAGCTCTATTGTTAAAATGGCATGAGATTAAAACTGATGAATGGGTTCTAAATGATGAGTTTCACTACAGTGATACATTAGCGTTGGTGATAAGTTCTTTAGGTGATAATCAACAGTTCAATTGGCTTAATAATTCTTTGAGAGCTTTATCAAAACAATTTTTGGGTAATCTTGATAATATAAAAAATAATGACCCTATGCGTGAATATAGAGGGTTAATAGATTTGGCCAAAAATTCCTTAAATTTTAAAGTTAGTAATTATTTCGTTTTTGAAGATAAGAGTGAATGGAGTAAGTGGCTTTCTTTACAACAAAAGTTTACTACAATCTTTAAAGAATTTTTACCTAGTAAAGAAGCATTCCAAAAATGGATAACAGAAATATTTTCTAATCCGAATGCTTTAGATAAAGAAGGGCTTCAATTACTAATCAACTCTTTGCCATATTTGGAAGAAGTGAGCTATTGGGCATCTGCTAATACCGAGTTACAAAAATTCTTCCAAAAAGATGTAAATAGTAGGGAGCGTAATAATGATTTGGTGTATGAGCTAACTTTTGCACTGCTCGTAAAATTTAATTTCTTGGAAGTTCAGAAGATACTTAAAGAAAATCCATATTATAATCAGGTATTACAAAATGAAGATATCGAGCAAGTACCTTCGCTTAACTTTTTGACTGCTTTAATATTTAAATCAGAATTACAAAAACATACAGCAAACGTTAAAACAGAAAATAAAACCTTCTGGAGTACAGCGTCTGAAGAAAATATTAATAAAACAATGACTTTCTTGAAAAAGTATAATGCCTTATTCTTGATAGCTATCCTAGCTCAAGATTTAACTAATAAGCAGGCTTTAGAAATATTATTAAAAAAATCAGATGCGGCTTTGTTTGATCAGAAATCACAAGCGATATATTATTTAAATTCTTATACCAAAGATATGAAAGATGAGGATGAGATTCATAATTTTGTGAATAAAGTTCTAATTCATTCACCAATAAATCCAACAGTCCAAGATGATTTTGAAAGTAGTCCTGTCCAATTCAGTCCAGTTATGCTCCTGATTTTACAACAGGGTGATGAAACTAATAGAGATAGAGTAATTTATATCATCTCAAAAATAACAAAAGAAACATGGATTAAAAACCTAGATGACCAAAAAGAGTTATTAAAGTTAATAAAAAACCCTGTAAAACTTGACCATAAATTTAGTGATGCGTTTTATTACTGGTTTGGCAAAATGCTTGAGAACGAAGATAAAGAGCAATTTATTGTTTGGCAAACTATTATGAATAATCACGACTATGTCATGGATAGACACACTAAATTAGCTCAATATCTGAATCCATATTTCAGTTATACTCGGGATAATTTGTCAGAAGAAGGGTTTGATTTTGTGTCTAATTATTGGAAAGACTCCAGTAATCTTAATATGGAAGACGCTATTAAACGTATTGAGTTATGGCTTGATAATAAAAAAATTAACCGACTGGAATGGCTATTAAATGCAGGTTTTAAACCAGATTCGCAGACTTATGAAACGCTTAATTCTAAGGTTCAAACATTAATCAAAGAATATGAGAAGTCAGACGAAGTAATGCCTGAATTGGCTACACTTAAAAAAATGAAAAAATTATTCCAACGCTAGAAAATACAAGGTAAGCATCCGACCATACCCTATTGCGGAGGTTGCCAAACATGAGGTAGCAACTCATCAAGCTGCTTATTGTGATGGGTGGGCAGCCGTCTAAGCACATCAGACAAGTAGGCATAAACATCCAAACCATTCAAACGAGCCGACTGGACAAGCGATATAATCACCGCAGCACGCTGCCCACTTCTGAGCGAACCTGCGAACAACCAGTTTTTACGCCCGAGTGCCCAAGGACGCATCGTAAGCATCCGACCATCCCATCTAGCAGTAACCTAAAAAATGCGAGATAGTGCCCACTAAAAATGATCTAAACCCCGAAAGTTGGACTAAAAAGTTAAACTAGAATGGTAAAGGGTCATTATGAAGACAAAGTATTCTGCTGAATTTCGACTTGAGGTTGTTCAATATCAACTGAAGGGACATAGTAAAGTTGAAGCTGCTAGAAAGTTCGGTATCAATCCAAGCAGTGCTGAGCGTTGGTTAGTACTTTATGGAAAGAATGGAAAAGATAGTTTAGACAATGTTACTCGGTACGCTGAATTTGACTTATAGTTAAACCTATATTATAATGAACACAATTTAAATTTTCATAGATAGTGCCATGCCGAACCTATACGACCAAGACCTAAGAAAGCGCGCCATTGCCTACTGGCAAGAAACGAACAACAAAAGTAAAACCGCTCGTACCTTTGGTATCTGTCGCAATACCCTAGACAGTTGGATAGATTTGTATCAAGAACAAGGTAATACCCAGCCTAAAAAAGCACAACCAACCGGCGTAAAACACATCATAATAAGGTACTCCCCAATGTCCAGACCAAATAATCACAAAATTAAGATAGAATTGGGTTGATAAAGCATAGGATTAACTGAACTATTGTTTAAATAAACCTGTGCAGGGGTATGGTAATCAAGCGACTGATGCAACCGCTCATAATTGTAAAACTCGAAGTAGTCTTTCAAACCGGCTCTAGCTTGGCTAACGGTATCAAACTGCCGTAAATACACACACTCATATTTTACTGACCGCCAAAGCCGTTCTACAAAGATATTATCCAACGCCCTGCCACGACCGTCCATGCTTACAGCAATGCCCGAATCAATGAGTGGCGTGGTAAATCTTGGACTGGTAAACTGCGAACCTTGGTCGGTATTAAAAATATCACAGCGTAACCCATTGTGCAGTAATTTACCCACCGTATCAATGCAGAAATCTGCCTCAAGCGTGGTAGATAGCGACCAACCTAAAACATAACGGCTGTACCAATCAATCACCGCCATCAAATACACAAACCCTTTAGACAGGCGAATGTATGTGATATCGGTACTCCACACTTGGTTACAGCGGGTGATGGGTACATTTCTAAGCAAATACGGGTAAACTTGATGCTCAGGATTGGGTTTACTGGCGTTAGGATGCTGGTAGATGGCATCTAGCCCCATTTGCCGTAGCAGTCGCCTAACTCGTTTTTCTCCCACTTGATAGCCTAATTGTCTCAAATACGCTGTCATGCGTTTAACCCCGTAAAATGGGGCTTTGGTATATTGCTCGTCAAGCAAGTTCATCAAGGTGATATCAAGCTTACTGATGGGCTTTGGCTGATAGTACAGGCTTGAGCGGTTAATACCGAGTAGTTCGCATTGTTTACGGGTACTAAAGTCCTTGCTGTCAGGTTCTAGCAGTTGTTTACGAGACTCTAAGTGAGCTGTGAGGACTTTTTTTTAAGCCAGTCCCTCTCGCTAATGACTTGCCCAAGCTGCCGATGGAGTTCATCAATAATAGCTTGCTGGGCTTGTTCGTTGTCGTGCTGTTTGGTGTTAAAGGCACTTGGTATAACAGCCAAGGCTTGCTTTTTCCAGTTGCTGATTTGGGTTGCATGAACACCGTATTCAGCAGTCAGCTCATTGATCGTTTTTTGCTCTTTGATGGCTTCAATGGCAACTTTGCTTTTAAATTCAGCATTGTGACGCTTACGAACTTTTGTCATTAGATAGACCTCTTTGCTTAAGGGCTATTCTATCTTATTTACCACGATTTTTTGGTCTAGTTTTCTGGGAGTATTATATAACCGACCTTATTGCTTTTGAACAATACGTCAAATCTCAGGAATTTGACACCGCTAAACAGCTACGAGAACAATATTTAAAAGACCATCCTGATGTCAGGATATCCTACAATGCGTTTGTCGATACCTTGCATCGTATCAACTGGACATTTAAAAAAAGACCTTTACCTTTAAAGAAGCCGACCCTGTAAAACAGCAAGGTTTTAGCGTATGTTTAGCTATCATGGCGTTTTGGTTTGGGTTATCCAATATCTTATTCATGGATGAAACAGGCTTTTACCAAAGACAAAGTTATCAGCGTAGTTGGTCACCTGTTGGCAAACCCTGCTATGCTAAAATTGAGGCCAACAAAGGTAAACGGTTAAATCTAATTGGTGCAATGAGTATGGCTGAATTTAAACTGATTGCGCCTGTGACCTTTGAAGGTGGGTGTAAGCGTGATACGGTAGAAAATTGGCTTCACACGCTTGGTCAATCTTTGCCTAAACATGAACTCGACAGCTACCCACAGCGTTTTTTAATCATGGATAATGCAAGGTTTCATCGGGGTGGCAATTTAAATCAGATTGCTAAACAATATAATTTAACCTTGTTATACTTACCGCCATATTCCCCTGAGTTAAATCCTGTAGAGAATAAGTGGGCGGTAGTGAAGCAAAATGTGCAACTGTCTATGAGTCAGTTTGAGTCACTCAATGACTGTGTTATTCATTGTTCAGTTTAATTTAGGATTTACTATAGATTTTAAACTTAAGGTTGTTCTATCTGTAATTAATGATGGATTATCGCTGAGAGAAGCCGAAAAAACCTATAATTTGAGAACTAAAGCTGTTATTACCAACTGGTTGCGTCAATATAAAAAAGACGGTATAAATGGCTTACAACCAAAAAAAGGTAAACATCGTCTTTTGAAACAGCCAAAACAAATTGAACCTGAACAAGCTAAAATAGATAAAAGCAAAACCCAAGATGAATTACTTGAGGAGATTGCCTCGGGGAAGGTCTCCTTTTTTTACCCAGAAAATGAGAAAAATTCTTAAAAATTGACAGAAATGACATTACATCTAACCCTTTTAATCATAAATTTACGCAATTTGATTTTATTGGTTTTAGTAGATAGCAGAAAGCCAATAAACAGGCAGAAGATTAAGAAAATAAAAAATACTATGGAAAACACTTGTTTTCCATAGATTAGCCCCATTATCACGCTAATTTATAATGGTATAATACTCGATAAAAGAGACTTTCCCCGAAAGTGTGTAACTGCTTATAATCCAACAAGGAGAATAAGCAATGACAGACAACAAATTAAACGATTTAGCCATGCAAATGGTCAATAGCATGAAGACTATGGATGACTTCAAGCAGATCCAGCAACTCATGCTCCAACAATTTATCAACAACTCATTGGAAGCCGAGATGCAAGAGCATCTTGGCTATGCCAAACATGAGAAATCAGAACAGCCAAACAAGCGCAACGGTAAAATGCGCAAAACCGTTGGTACCGAGCTTGGCGACATCCAAATTGATACCCCACGAGACAGAGATAGCAGTTTTGAGCCACAGCTAGTTAAAAAGAACCAAACCCGCATCACAGGCATAGACGAGCAAATCCTGTATTTCTATGCCAAAGGGCAGTCAACAAGCGAAATTAGTGAAACCATCCGTGACATTTACGGCGTCGAAGTCTCAGACAGTGTCATATCCCGAGTGACCGATGCCGTCATGGCTGACGTTGTCGCCTGGCAGAATCGACCGCTTGATCCTGTTTACCCAATCGTCTATCTAGACTGCATTGTCGTTAAAATCCGCCAAGATAACCGCATTATCAACAAAGCCATTTACCTAGCATTAGGCGTTAATTTGCAAGGTAAAAAGGACTTACTGGGTATGTGGCTATCGGAAAACGAAGGGGCTAAATTCTGGCTAACTGTCATGACTCAACTGCAAAACCGTGGGGTCAAAGACATACTCATTGCCTGCGTTGACGGGTTAAAGGGCTTTACTGAAGCGATTAATACGGTTTATCCCGATACCCAAGTTCAGCTGTGTGTGGTACATATGCTACGTTATTCGATGAAGTTTGTGCCCTATAAAGACCGCAAAGCGATTGCCTATGATCTAAAGCTAATCTATGGGGCTGATACCGAAGAGTTGGCTTTAGCCAATCTTGAGCAGTTCGATAAAACATGGTCGGATAAGTACCCACAAATAGCCAAGTCGTGGCAAGCTAACTGGTCAGGCCTATCGGTATTCTTCAATTATCCCAAAGACATCCGTAAGGCGATTTACACGACCAATGCAATTGAGTCGTTAAACAGTGTGCTACGCTCAGCGGTGAATAAACGTAAGGTTTTTCCGTCTGATGAGTCAGCCAAGAAGGTCGTATATTTGGCTGTGCTCAATGCGTCTAAAAAGTGGACGATGCCGATTCGCGACTGGACTTCAGCCTTGAATCGGTTTACGATTGAATTTGGTGATCGTGTTGAACCTTATCTTTAACCCAAACGGCAGTTACACACTTTCTGAAAAAGGCTCCGATAAAATTCCTTAGCGTACATTATGGTCCGAATTCTCAGGCGACCCCAAGTATGATCTAACATTTCACTAACCAAAAACTTTAGCCTCTACTTTTTCTTCAAATCTTTCCATAATTTTCTTACCATTTTTCACACTTAGAATTGGTTTAGCTTGATTGGTTAGAACCTCATAATCATCTTTGACATTAAATAAGATAAAACTTGCAGGGCGGTTGACCTCAATGCCATATTCTTCATCTAAAGCCATTGTTTTAGCTGAATTATCTGAAATAAAATCCAAACAACGTTGTAAATCTTCATAGCCTAACATATGACATATATGAAGACCTGCATCTAAAATTCTTAAAATATTACCATTACCTACGGGGTACCAAGGATCACGAATAGAGTCTTGAGCAAAACAAATATTCATTCCTGCCCTATCAATTTCAGGAACCCTTGTTATACCTCGACGTTTTGGATAAGTATCATATCTGCCCTGTAAATGGATGCTTTCTGTAGGACACGAAATAAAATTAATTTTAGAGCGTTTTAAAAGACGGAATAATTTAAAACAATAAGCATTATCGTAAGATCCCATAGCCGTGGTATGACTTGCTGTAACACGGGTACCTATACCTCTGACTAACGCTTCATCAGCTAACACTTCTAAAAAACGTGAATTGGGATCATCTGTTTCATCACAATGAACATCCACAAGAACATTATACTTCTCGGCTAAATCCATTAAATAATAAACGGAGCTAACCCCTTTATCTCGAGTATATTCAAAGTGTGGTATACCACCGACGACATCGGCTCCGATTCTTAATGCTTCCTCAAGCAACTCTCTACCATTCTTAAATGATTCAATGCCTTCTTGAGGAAAAGCGACAATCTGGAGATTTACTGCTTCTTTGATTTCTTCTTTTACCTCAAGCATGGCATGTAGTCCGACTAGATTAGGGTCAGTTATATCCACGTGTGTTCTGACATGTTGAATGCCATGTGCCACAAGCATATCAACTGTTTTTTTAGCACGTTGTTTAATGTCATCGTGAGTCACAGTAGCTTTACGTTGAGCCCATCGCTCAATACCTTCAAACAAAGTCCCTGTCATATTCCATTCGGGCTCACCAGCAGTCAAGACGGCATCTAAATGGATATGCGGGTCAATGAAAGGTGCCATTAAGAGATTTTCTTTGGCATCAATTGTATCTGTATCACTATCAACGCTTATACCCGTCTGTAATTCAATACTTTTAATCACATCATTGTCACAAGTGACAGTATATAGACCTTCTTTTTTTCTTAATCGTGCATTAATTACTTTCATTTTTTTTTCCAATATCTAATAGTTTTTTAAAAATATTTTCTCATTATGCTCATAGCTAAAAATTTAAAGCGAAGGAGCAATCACTTGAGCTGTATCTGAAGATTTTGCAGGCGCAAAGCGTAATAGAACCAAATAAGTCACACATGAAACTAAGATGCCGACAATTGGTGCTACCCATGGAGAAGCGTAAGCAGCAATCGCACCAATTGCATAAGCAAATAATCCAGCCCAGTTGAAGTTTGGTATTTGTGCTTCACTTAAGAGTGGATACTTACCTTTATGTCGCACCCAATAGTCAGTCATAATTACCCCACCAATCGGTGGAATAATTGAGCCTAATAAGAGAAGGAAAGGAATTAATAATTCGTACATACCAGCTACAGCTAAAACTATGCCTATAACTGCAGCTATCATAACCATCATTTTTCGACGATCACTGCGAACCAAATGGCAGGCCGCTGCAGATACGTTATAAATGGTGGGACCTTGAATTGTTAATAAATTTAGACAAAGCATTACTACCGCTGCAAATGATAGGCCTTGTAATACCAATACCTCAAAAATATCTGATTGTTGATATACAATCGCCATCCAGGCGCCTGCTAGAACCATGAGACCATTGCCAATTAGAAAGCTTAAGAGACAAGCCCAAACTGCTACTTTCCCAGATTTTGCCATTCGAGTCCAATTAGTAATTTGAGTAGCACCACTGGCAAAAGTACCAAACACAATGGTGATAGCCGTTGCAAACGTCATCGTTTCTTTGGAAGTTGGTTTTACATTGAATAGTTGACTTAATCCACCTATATGATTTGTTGCGACTACAATTGAACCAATTAGCACAACAAACATGAGTGGGATAGCCACTCTTGATAGATATTCAAGTCCTTTAAATCCTATTAAGGCAGTAATAGAAAAAATGATCCCAAATGCGACCATCAGTGGAATTGTGAGAGTTACTGATAGACCTAAAATTTTAACCAATGAAATGGCGATTGTTGCAGTACCCCATGCATACCAACCTAATTCGGCAAATCCTAGGATAAAATCTGATAGTTTACTACCTAGATTTCCAAAGCAGAATCGACCCATCAATACGGTGTTTAGACCACTACGAGCAGATATTAAGCCAAGCGAAGCAGCATAGGCTGCAAGCAGTAGATTGCCTAGTGCGGTAATTAATAGAATAGTAGAAAAATCGAATGCAACGCCTATTTTACCGCCAGCAAACATAGTGCCTGTAAAAAAGGTAAAACTGAATAAAACTAAAAAAATTGGCCAAAATCCTTTTCGCCCTTCTTGTGGCGCCTCAACTAGGGGATTTTCTTCATGGGTACTCATTTCACACCTCTCTTTATTAAGCTATTTAAACCTAATTGAGCTAGAGCAAAAGTAGTGCCAATACCTAAAGAATTAAAATTTTATTATAACATCTTATTAAATATCATATACTTATCCTATGATTATAGGATATTGGTATAGCTTTAATATTATTTTAATTTATAAACAATCTTGGAATTTCATATAAAAATAGTAAGGTTAGCCAACGTCAAAATGGTGCATATAGCTTCTTGGTTGAAGCAAAAAATGTTAATTTTCACCAATTAAGGTAATAAATTTAAAAACTTAAAGGTAAAATCCTTTCTAGGTTACTAGCTTACTAAATATTCTCTTCGTTTTGTTTCAGCAGACATCATAAGCTCGTCTATATTAATAATAAGCAAGTTTTTATTGATAGGTTTTAATTGAAATAAATAATACAGCATATTGTTGAAAGCCAAGACCGCAAAAATCCGCTATTATCAAGCGGTTTTAATTTTCAACAATAACAAGAGATATTATTGATGATTCACACTATAAACACTATTGCTTACCCTTTTGGCAATAAATAACATAATTGAGTCTTACTTGTTACTCTCTTTAATCTGACTAATTGATGCCTCATCAAGTTTAACATCATCTTTAGTGATTGGCGTTGTTTCAATGACTTGCTCTGGTACGAATCGTACTTGCAGTTTAGCTTGTGGGCGACTTGGAAAGCGCGCCTTAGATAATGCAATAATTTTTTGTTCCATTAATTGGATATCACTATGTTTCGGTGCTGTTAAACCTTGTAATAATACGCGAATAAGGTAAGGTTTAGACGTATCAGTAGGCGATTTTTTAGGGTTTTTATCTGCCACATCATAGCTAATGCTAACTACATAATTTGGCTGATTTGCAATGGATTGTTTAACAATTTTATTGACGGCTGCTTCATAACTTTGTTGTTTAAGTTTTTGCTGAAAATTCAGGGTTAAATAAATACTAATCCCGATTAACAGTACTAAGGATACAGCATTGCGACGTATAAATAGCAAGCTTTGCTGCCATTTAGAATCCTTAACTTTTTCATCTTCTGCCGCATCGGTATCAAGCCTTCGAAACCCTGCAACCCAGAGCACAAGTGCATTGGTAAACTGAATCGCTAAGATATTGGTTAGCGTCAAAATCAATGCCCCTAATGCCAAATCGTATTTACCATTTGCTAACAATATGCCGCTAGCGGTCAGCGGTGGCACCAAAGCGGTTGCCACTGCTACTCCTACTACGGCAACAGATAAATTGCGAGAAATTGTGGCATACGCGCCGGCAGTTCCGCCTGCGAGTGCTACCATCACATCCATAGTATTGGGGGCGGTACGGGCGATGATTTCTTGGCTTTGTGACTGTTCTGGGTAAAGCCAACCCAATATCATACCAATCGCATATATCAGCACACCGCCTGAAAATAACGTCAGTAAGGATTTTTTGAGTAAGGCAAAACGCGCATCAATAATAGCCAATGCAATACCGCTGATAGGTCCAATCAGCATCGCCACTAGCATTGCACCAATCACAACCGCAGGGGAGTTGGCCAATAAACCAAAACCAGCAATGATTGCCGCCAGTCCATTTAACAAATAAAATGCCCGTGTGGGTAATGCCCCCGATTCGATATTGATACGCACTTGACGATAATCAATGGTTTGTTCGCTATTTTTTTTAGCAAGATACTGTTTAAAGGCTTCGTACTGAGCTTCTTGCTGTTCTTCTAACTGCTTTTGTACAGTTTGATGAATATTCTTGTCGATCATCTCAAAGGTTAACGTTTTATTTGGTTCATTTGAGGCGTCAATATTATGAGTTTGATGCTTAGCATTTAAATGAGGTTCTGTGGTCGATTTCCTGTCAGTTTTATCGCCATCTTCCTCTTCATTGGCATTACTACTAAGCTGCTCATTCACTGCTTGGGCAACAGCTTCAATGGTGTCTTCATCAAAGCCTTGCTCGGTCAAGTTTTCGATATCTTCTTGTGTCAGTGCAAGGTTATCAGTTACTTCTACCGGTGTCGTGCGGCGAGCGATTGAGGTCTTACGCAAGCTAGAAGATTGATTGAACGGTTCATGATGATCTTTTATTTTGGTAAACGTTAATGTGCTTAAATCTATCATAATAATTTTACTTACAAAGGGTTGGTATTATTTTTTTACATCGAGACCGGTTTCAAGCTTCACGGAAATTGGATGGTTAGCTTCTAAGGTGGTCACTGGGAAAGGAATGGATATATTCGCCTCTTCCAATGCCTCTTTGACCATAATAATAACTTCATTTATTGACGCCACTCGATTGGTCTGTGTCCCATCATCAATGAACCAGCGTACCCTTAATACCACACTACTATCTGCCAATGCCGTGGCAACCACAGATGGCTCTGCCAGTTTTGACACAGTTGGTGCTGCCTTTAATACATTTAAAATCACACGTTGGGCGTCAACGATATTGTTTTCATACCCGATACCCACATCAAATTCTAGACGGCGTTGTGAATAGGCGGTATTGACGGTCATCGGACTGGTGTATAGCTGAGAGTTAGGAATTACAACTTTTCTGCCGTCGTAGGTACGAATCGTCGTCGCACGGATTTGAATATCTTCTACCGTGCCTTCAAAGTTACCTGAGATAATTTGGTCGCCAATACGAAATGGTTCAGACAGTAACAACAAAATACCCGATAGCAAATTCTGAAAAATATCTTTAAAAGCAAAGCCGATCGCAACGGACCCGATCCCCAATGCTCCGATAAGCTTGCCCGGTGTAAAGCTCGGTACCGCGATAATCATGGCCACCATAAAGCCCAAAAATAAAATTAGTGCGCTGCCCACTCGTCTAAAAACCGTGACTAAATTTTGATGGTGCTTACGATTTCCAAGTATTTTAGTGACAGCTTTTTTAAAAAAAATCGACAACACCCAAAATATTACAAACACAAGTGAAGCAATCACCAGATAAGGTATGCGGCTTATCATTTGCTGTAAAAGATGATTAGCCGATGACACCATGGTTTGGTATTCATTCACTTTGTCGCCTAGCATATCCGCTTGGCTCACCATACTGACATAGGTAGGCAAATAATCAATAAAAGATAGGATTAATTCAAACATATTGATACCTTTATAGCACCTTTAGCTGACTGGCTGTCACACTTTTTGCCACTCGGCCAATCGTTAGACCTTGAATTAAAATGGAAAATACCACAATCGCATAAGTCAACGTTAATAACAAATCTCGCTCGGCACCGGCAGGTAATTGTAATACTAATGCCACTGAAATACCGCCTCGCAGTCCACCCCAAGTCAACACCTTCCAAGCACCTTTGGGCAAACCTAAATATTTTTGTAGATTAAACGTTACACCGCCAACAACCATCAAACGAGCGAGTAAACCAATCGCTACCGCTAATATCGCCGCTATTAGCAAATTGCTATTCAAACTCACCATCACAATTTCAAGACCGATCAATACAAACAAAATGGCATTTAAAATCTCATCAACGAGTTCCCAAAACAAATCCACATAGTGACGAGTATTATCGCTCATGGCATAGCTTCGCCCTTGATTGCCGACCATTAAACCCACAACAACCATCGCAAGCGGTGCTGATAAATGCCAGTGGCTGGCCAACGCATAACCGCCTAATACCCCAGCCAAGGTTAATAAAACCTCTTCTTGATATGAATCAATGCTTTTTAACAAATAATACAGCACGGCACCTAGTAACAAGCCAAATGAGATACCGCCGCCTGCTTCAATTAACAATAAATGCCCAATATGCCCTGCTGTTGGTATCTCGCCGCTTGTCAGTACGCCAAGTAGCAACATAAAAATCACCACCCCAACCCCATCATTAAATAATGACTCGCCTGAAATCACCGTGTTGAGGCTTTTAGGGGCATTAGCATTGGCTAAAATCCCCATAACAGCAATCGGGTCGGTTGGTGAAATGAGCGCCCCAAACAATAAACACCAGATAAAATCAAGGTTAAATCCTAGCCATTGTAAGGCGACATACGTCAGTCCTGCGACAATAAAGGTTGATACCACCGTACCTACCACAGCAAGCAAGGCTATAGGCAGCTTATAGCGTCGTAAATCTTGCAAGTTGATATGCAATGCACCAGCAAATAACAACATGGAGAGCATCCCATCCATGAGTATTTCAGTGAAATCAAGCTGCCCGACCAGCATTTTTTCATAATCAATCAGTGTATCAAACCCTAAGGCATTGAGAACAATCGCAATAAGTGACAGCAGCAGTGAGATGACCATCACACCGATGGTAGTCGGTAGACCGATAAAGCGATGATTGATATAAGCAAGTAAGGCAGTCAAGGTCAAGAAAATAGCAGCAATGTCAAAAGCATTCATGCGTCTGATCTCAAAATAAAATTTGTATCAGTGTAGCGAAAACTAATGCATAATTCAGCTAAAATCGCAATAAGGGTGTTGATGTGAATTACTTAGGGTTCAATCTTAGACAAGCATCGGCTCTTTGTCTTTAACCTGGGGTCAGCACAGAAAACGGAGAAATAGGGATTTAACGACTTTTGTCGAGTATTTTTAAGTATCCTTTAATTGTCTAAAAAACCAGGGTTTTTTAGACAATTTTATTTAGGCGAAAAAACAGGGGCAAATCGCCCCTATTTTTATCAATTAACTTGTCTACAAATCAGCATCCAATAAATATATAGATAGGCCCTATTAGAAAATTTTAATTAAAATCAACGAAGGGTAGTTACTAAAAGGCTTCAAGTACTACGCCAAATGAGCAATCTCATCAATTAACTCAGGCTTTTTACCCAATAATTTAAGTAAAACTTGAGCTGAACCGCTGGGTTTACGTTGTCCTTGTTCCCAAGATTTTAACGTATTGACCGAAATGCCTAGGATTTTGGCAAATTGACTTTGCGATAAACCCGCTTTATGACGGACTTGAGCCGTATCTGATATGTCTGTCGTACGTGCAAAGATACCTGCTTTGATTTGGTTCAATGCTTCAATCAGATTGTCTCGCTCTGCGACTAAATCAGGTTCATCATCAATAATCGCTTGAACAGCTGCTTCAATATCGAAGTCTTTAGGAAAATTTGTTTTCATCGGTTATCTTTTTAGCTTTTGAAGCTCACTTGGCGATATATTTTCTTGTTCATTTTTTGCGTAGAAGTAAGACATCACAATCAGCCCATCTTCTAATACATTAAAGTAAATGAGACGAACGCCGGTATTTTCAATCATAAAAAGACCAAACAAATTTCCTTAGCGTGCTATTTTCTCCAAATTCTGTGCTGACCCCATGTAGGTTTGAATTTTATTAGTGTCCTAAATTAGTTGACCACCACCAGATTCTTATCAAAGACTTCATCATCTATTATTCGCCAAACGGCAACTTGCTGATGGTCTTTGGTGGTGACTAGATTTAAAGTTTGTTCAATCATTGCTTGAGGTCTCATATCCTTATGATGTTTATTTGCTTCAAACCCAGTTACTTTACACTTAGCGGTTTAATTAAGCTACTTACTTGAGCTATTTGCTTCAGTTATTAGGCTTGGCTACTTACTCAACTTCAATATTCTAAAGGCGCCCTGAATAACTAAAGCAAATACGATGCTACCAATAATCAAATCAGGCGTACTAGAGTGTAACCAATTAACCAAAATCCCTGCAACAATTACCCCTAAATTGATAATCACATCGTTTGAAGTGAAAATCGTACTGGCTTGCATATGGGCTTCTTCTTTGCTTTTCGATTTTTGTAGTAAATAGAGGCAAATCGAGTTTGCAATTAGCGCAAGAATCGATATGACTATCATGGTAGAAAAGTCAGGTAACTGCTCATTGCCAAAGAAACGTCTTAGTACTTCTAAAAAACCAAGAATCGCCAGCGTAATTTGAAAATATCCGGCAATTCTAGCAATCCGTTTTTTCTTAATGACCGTTCCACCGACCGCAAATAAGCTAATTCCATACACGAAGCTATCTGCTAACATATCTAAGCTGTCGGCGACCAACCCCATCGAACGAGAAATCAGTCCCGTGCTCATTTCAATAATAAAGAAAGCAAAGTTAATGACCAGCACTATCCATAGTAGCTTTCTTTGCTCAGCATCTTTTTTGTGACTAGAGTCAGCATCAACTTTAAAATTATTGTTGGGATCAGAGGGGTCAATGGTTTCGGTCGAGAGTAAGGTGTCTCCTAATTTTAGGTCATGAATAGCAGTCTCTATCCCTTCTATATTGTCATGATGAAACACAGTTAATTGACGGTTAGGAATGTCGAACTCAAGATGTT
The DNA here is from genome assembly GCA_902506225.1 of Enhydrobacter sp. 8BJ. GTDB lineage: Bacteria > Pseudomonadota > Gammaproteobacteria > Pseudomonadales > Moraxellaceae > Faucicola. The sequence goes on from LR733345.1 coordinate 2,423,697, forward strand.
CAATATTCGAGTGGCCCTCTAATTTCATTCGGATTAGGTTTTCCTCCGAAGGGCAGTCCATCTTCGATATTTTAAAAGTTGTTTTATTCATAGCTACATTTATATCCGGGTGGTGGTTCAAAAACTAGGCTGGAAAAAACAGGCTGAGAAATTGATAAATAGTGAAATGCAAATGACACTATACATCAAATACCCAGCCTGTCTAAGTGACAATATAAAGAAAAATGGTTTCAAAAGCTATGGTAAGCGAAACTATAAATACAAAGACTGCAAAAGGCATTGAAGGTAATAATTGCACTATCAGACATCGAGTAAGGCGAGCATTTAGGCGAAGTTGTAACTTTCCTAAAAAACTGGAAAATCACTTTAAAGCCTTTGATTTAGCTTTCTTTGGGAGGGCGTTCAGAAAACTGTGTCACGATAAATTAAAGTTTCATTACAGCATCTAATCGACCAGGGAAATGGATAGACAACTGCATCATTGTTTGTCCCCAATTGTTAATTGGCATCGTCCATTTCTCTGACGCATTTAACATACCAACATATAAAAGTTTCAGCAAGCTGGTTTCATTAGGGAAAGCCCCTTTGGTTTTAGTTAGCTTACGAAACTGGCGATGTACCGCTTCAACCGCATTGGTTGTATAAATCGGCTTTCTGACCGCATCGGGGTACTTGAAATAAGCAGAAAGCAAATGCCATTTGTCTCGCCAAGAAGCAATCACAGCAGGGTACTTACTGCCCCAGAGTCTATCAAGCTCATCTAAAGCCAGTTCAGCCGAATCTTTATTGATTGCCTTATAGACAGGCTTTAAATCACGCATGAAAGCTTTCTGATCTTTACTTGCGACATAACGAATACTGTTACGGATTTGGTGAATCACACATAGTTGTACCTCGGTATTAGGAAAGATAGCCTGTATCGCTTCAGGGAAGCCTTTAAGCCCATCGACACAGGCAATCAGAATATCCTGTACGCCACGATTGTGTAAATCAGTGAGCACAGACAACCAATAATTGGCTCCTTCGCTTTCCGAGCAGTATAGCCCAATGAGTTCTTTACGACCTTCGGTATTGAGTGCTAACAGCGTGTAAACCGCTTTATTGACATAGCGTCCTTCTTCTTTGACTTTGTAGTGGATGGCATCGAGCCAGACAAACGGATAGACGCTGTCCAAAGGACGGGATTGCCATGCTTTAAGCTGTGGGATAAGCTGGTCAGTGATACTGCTGATGGTGGCTTCTGAGACCTCAAGCTGATAAATCTCTGCAATGTGGTCTTTGATAGCCGTATAGCTCATGCCATGCGAGAATAGCGATAGGATACGATTGTCAATTTCAGGGGTAAGCTTAGTTTGATGCTTCTTGACTAAGACAGGTTCAAATTCGCCATTGCGGTCTCGAGGGGTTTCAAGCTCAAAGCTACCAACGGCTGATTTAACCCTCTTTTTGCTGTAGCCGTTACGGCGGTTGTGACTAGGGTTTTGCTCAAGATAGCTGTCTATCTCAGCTGATAGGGCAGCTTCAGTGAGTTGTTTGATGAGTGGAGCTAGGACACCATCACTGCCTGTGATGGGTTTACCAGATTGAATAGCTTTTAAAGCTTCATTAAAGTCAAAGTTTTGCATGGTGTCATTCCTTCTATTGTGAATAGTTTAGTGAAATGACACAGTTTTTTGAACACTACCTTCTTTGGGGTCAGCACGGAATTCGGTTCATATTGTACGCTAGGTACATTTATTGAATTTTATGTGTTTGTTGTTTAATAAATTTATGAAAATACTCTTAATTAAATTGCATATTATTCATCTCTATTAAAAAGGCAAAGGGTAAAAAATAAGTCTTTGATTTTAATAAACTTATTAATAAACAAAATTCCTTAGCGTACTATTTTCTCCGAATTCTGTGCTGACCCCATTTACTGCTATCTCTAGCTCCAATTGTTTTCGAAGTGTTTTGAAAAGCGTGCCGAAAGTAATAGACAATCATAAATATACAACCATCTTTTGTTAGGTAAGAAGAATATTGAATTAGTTAACCGGACTTATAACAGCCTAATGCCATCTAAATAAGACCTAGACGATCACACCTGAAAGACAGGCGCGAATCCACCGCCTGACGTACGGAAGTTAGTCACCTGACCTTGATACACACGCGCAGCAGGTAGTAACAGTTTTCCGCCATACGTATAAAGACGTATATCTACCTTTCTTGTTGTTACGATGTCATCAATTTTGAGTGATCTCTCTCCTGCAGGGACAAAGGTCTGTGCGATATAATCTTCATCCAGAATGTTTTCGAAGACGCGTCGAGTCAGTTTGCTACCGCGATAAACGCCTTTGCTTCCATGACCAGCAACTGGCTTAAAAAACAGTTGCCGCCGAGTAAGCCACAACTCTGCTGCATCGTCTCTTGATACAATCTTAGTCCTCGGTACAGACCTTTCGAGGCACTCCACTGCAGCCTCATCCAGACCCCAAGAGCGCAATATTTGGGAGTCTGATAGCAATGTCAGGTTTTGCTTATTGGCCAACATAGCATGTACGCGGGGATTGGGTGTCACTACCACAGCACCCTCTAAATAAGCCTGCTTAAGCAATACATGGTCAGGGTCCTCAAATGCAAAGTCGACAAGCCGATTGTAAATCATATCGATTTTCTGGCCATGGGCTGTTAACGTACCGTCGATATACTCGAGTTCAGAGGGATCAAGTATCACAGTATCAATACCTCTAGCTTGGAGCAGTTGACAGGCTAACTCAAACTCTAAGAACATGAATTGACTCTCGGGGTCATTGTCCACAATGGCTATCCGATTGGGCATAGCAACAGCGGACTGTCGCTGCCATTCCCGTTTGAACATGTCAAACACTGCTTCCTCGAACCTATCTAGCATTTGATTGGTTGCAGCGCTTTGCTCTGAGGGGTTGCAACAGCGTTTTTGTGCGCGAGCGAGCAACACATTCAGAAATGCGCCACCGGCATTAGTATTGACCTCGATGAGCTGAGGTCCATCGCTACCCAAATGAAAGTCATAACCCATGAGGGCCCCTATTGGGCCTGGGTCGAAAGCAGCTATTTCTGGTGCCCACGACAGCACTTGCTCTTGATACAATGGCAGTTCGGCAGCTGACTCGATAGCCCTGACGATTCGCTCCATCGCCTCTATCTCTGTTTTGGGAACGAACACGGGTGTTGCTGAAAAAAGCTTATTAAGCTCGTTCGCTCCTATTGGATTGTTTCTAGTTTCTACCAATTGATCTTGAAGGCTTGTATTAAGTGCTTTACGATCAAGGGTAATGCAGTAGCACTCTTGGTTAAGTCGATTTGCAAGACCGTCATTTTTTTCGTTGTTATTAGTTGGGTGTTCCATTTAGAGTCCGTCGCTAAGTAGAGTACTCACGCTGACATACTCTAGTAAAAAGTAAAAAGTAAAAAAGGTTCTTGGCGTGTTTAAGTAGTGCTAGCTACTTTCTAATGTTTCATTCCCTGAGACTAAATCATTATTTCGTTCATTTTTAATTAATATCTTTGCTAAGAGTAAACCCAGCTCAAATAATAGCCACATAGGAATCGCGAGCAACAGCATTGATACACCATCAGGCGGTGTCACTACCGCGGCGATCCCAAAACAGCCGACTATGATATAACGACGCTTATCTTCTAAAATTTGAGTAGAAACGATTCCGGCCATTATCAGCAATAAGGTAACCACTGGAATCTCAAAAGTCAGTCCAAACACCATAAATAGCTTGAGGGCAAAGCTCAGATAACTGTCAATATCGGTCATTGGTATAACGTTCTGCGGAGCGAACATAATAAAAAATTTCAATACCCCTTTGAGTACGACAAAGTAGGAAAAAGCAACACCCGCATAAAATAGAAATATCGAAGATAGCAGTACAGGAATGGCAATTTTCTTCTCTTTTTTATATAAGCCGGAAGCTACAAATGACCAAATTTGATACAGGATATAAGGCATTGCTAAAAATGCGGCGACGAATATCGTTAAGCGAATGGGTGCCATAAAGTTTGACGTTATATCAGTGGCAATCATGGTCGAATTGATGGGTAACTGCGCCACTAATGGGTCTGATAAAAGATTATAAAGCTCGCGTGAAAATCCCACCAATACTAAGAATATAATTAAGACGACCACGCATATTCTTATTAAGTGCGTACGCAGCTCGATTAAATGTCCGGTAATAGGCATATCGCCAAGCGTACCTAACGTATCTCCAGACTCACTATTCTGTGTTGTATCTGTTGGCGCCTCAAACTCTATATCTGTTATTTTTTCTTGTCGACTTTTTTGCCGTTTAAATAGGCTCACTGATCCGCCTCCTGTTTAATGAACGAGGAGGTAGTATTCTGTTGATGGTCTTTATCATAAGGGGTGATTGACTGATGTGAAGCGTCTAGGCTTTGGTTCTGTGACTGCTCAAACTTTTGCATACTGCCACGCATTTCTGCTAATTCGCGCTTCATATCCGACTCGGTCTGACGGATTTTCGCAAGTTCATTTTGCATTTGTTGACGTGTTTCAGCTAGATCAAGCTCAGCTTCTATTTCAGATTGTAGGGTGGATACTGTACGGCGCAGTTTGGCATACCATTGCCCAGCGGTACGTGCGGCTTGCGGCAGTTTTTCTGGGCCCAATACGATTAAAGCAATGACGCCAAACAAGAGTAATTCGGAAAACCCAATATCAAACATAACAGTCACATATATTAATAGACTACTTAGTGCCGCTATTTATAAGCGGCGCGCTTCATACTTTAGGCTGGTCATCAGTGGAAATAGGGCTGATTTCCATATCATCAGCCTGATTACCTACACGCGTATTTAAATCATTACTTGCAGCTGGCGTACTATTTTCATGGCTAAGCACATGATTTTTGCGAGCATTCTCGGGTTCTTCATCTTTGACCGCTTCTTTAAAACCCTTCACCGCACCGCCTAAATCTTTACCTGCATTTTTAAGCTTGGCAGTACCAAATACGACCACCACTACGACCAATAAAATCAGCCAATGTGTAATAGAAAAGCTGCCCATAACGGTATCCTTATATTTTGTGATCTTGTTTAGACCAGTATGTGTCAGTGTGCTTTAGAACACTTTTTACCGTACCAGAATTATAGTTTCAAACGGCGCAATCGCAGCGCGTTAGCAATCACCGAGAATGACGACAAGCTCATCGCTGCCGCTGCTATCATCGGACTGAGCAGAAGCCCAAATATGGGATAGAGCACACCTGCGGCAATAGGAACACCAAGTGCATTGTAGATAAAGGCAAAAAACAGATTCTGTCTGATATTGCGCATGGTGGCGTGGCTAAGCTTATAAGCTTTGGCAATGCCCATTAAATCACCTTTTAGCAGGGTAATGCCCGCACTCTCCATCGCCACATCGGTACCGGTTCCCATAGCGATACCAACATTAGCTTGCGCTAGCGCTGGTGCGTCGTTGATACCATCACCCGCCATAGCGACCAATTTACCGCTGTCTTGCATTTCTTTGACGATACGGTTTTTATCCTCTGGTGAGACATCCGCATGAACTTCATCAATACCTAGTTTATTGGCGACTGCCTGCGCGGTTTTTTCGTTGTCACCGGTTAGCATCACAACTTTTAAACCTGCGTCATGAAGCAGTGAAATAGCCTCTTTAGTGCTTGGTTTAATAGGGTCAGCAACTGAAATAATACCAGCAGCTTTACCGTCTATAGCCACAAACATTACCGTTTCACCGTCTTTTCTACGGACATCAGCTTTAGTGGACAGCTCATTATCAAAACTATTTAGGCTTTCCATAAGCTTAGAGTTACCAATAGCGACTTTCTTACCATCGACCACGGCTTGTACGCCTTCGCCAGTAGTCGAATTAAAGTCAGTAGCTTTAGGAATAATGAGTGATCTTTCTTGAGCTGCTCTAACGATAGCTTCTGCTAAAGGATGCTCGCTAGCGCTTTCTACTGAGGCTACCAATGCGAGGAACTCGTCTTCATCTTGACCTACCTGCGCATCAATTGCGGTAAGCTCGGGCTTACCAGCGGTCAGTGTTCCGGTCTTGTCGACGACAATGGTATCGACTTTTTCCATCCTCTCTAACGCTTCAGCATTTTTGATGAGGACGCCGTTTTGCGCGCCTTTGCCGGTACCAACCATAATGGACATCGGCGTCGCTAGACCAAGGGCACAAGGACAAGCAATAATCAGTACCGCAATCGCGTTAACCAAAGCATAGGTCATAGCGGGCTCAGGGCCGAATATCGCCCAGACAATAAAGGTAATGACGGAGCAAATAAGCACGATCGGTACGAACCACCCAGCTACCTTATCTACCAATTTCTGTATAGGTGCGCGGCTACGCTGGGCTTCAGCAACCATTTGTACAATTTTAGATAATACTGAATCTGCTCCAACATTGACCGCTTCGATTAATAGCGTTCCGGTGCCATTTACCGTACCACCAGTCACTGTATCTCCTGCTACTTTTGATACAGGGATTGGCTCACCCGTCACCATTGATTCATCAACACTACTATTACCATCGATCACTGTACCATCTACGGGTATTTTCTCACCTGGTCTAACCCGTAACTTATCGCCAGTGACAACCTCATCAAGCGAGACTTCGATCTCTTCTCCGTTTTCGTCAACACGTCTTGCGGTTGGTGGTGCGAGCTCAAGCAAAGCTCTAATCGCACCTGAAGTTTGACTTCTAGCTTTGAGCTCTAATACTTGACCCAACAATACTAAGGTCACAATGACCGCTGCTGCTTCATAGTAGACTCCGACTTGACCAGAGGCATCTCTAAAACTGTCTGGGAAAATATCGGGAAAAAAGGTCGCGACAATACTAAAAACATAAGCAGCGCCTACGCCTATCGCAATCAAGGTAAACATATTAAAATTGCGGCTTTTTATAGACTGCCAGCCACGGACGAAAAACGGGGCGCCCCCCCAAAGCACTACAGGTGTCGCAAGCACCAACTCAGCCCATTGTAAAACCTGTGAAGGTATACCATACTGACTAAAGTCAACTCCAAACATACCGCTCATCACATATATTAATAGCGGTACCGTCAACACGGTACATATCCAAAAACGACGAGTCATGTCGTCAAGCTCTGAGGTGTCCTCTTCACCGATAGTAAGCTTTTCGGGCTCAAGCGCCATACCACATATCGGACAACCGCTATTTCTAACGTCTCTGACTTCAGGATGCATAGGACAGGTATATACCGTGCCCTCGTAATCAGCAGGTACTTTATCGTATTTACCGCCTTTAACAGATTTTACTCCGCTACTATCAGTATCCTTTCCATGACAGCTAGCGTGACTATCATCTTTAGCAACTTCGTCTTCAGGTTTAAGAAACATGCCACATATTGGGCAGTCACTTTTTTCAACATCTCTTACTTCTGGATGCATAGGACAAATATAGACCGTACCGCTATAATTTTCCGGTATCTTGTCGTACTTATCGTCTTCGACAGAATTTACCTCATTACTATTATTAGCATCCGCTCCATGACAATGCGCATGACTATCTTCATGGTTGTTGGATTCAGCAACCTCGTCTTCAGGTTTAAGAAACATGCCACATATTGGGCAGTCACTTTTTTCAACATCTCTTACTTCTGGATGCATAGGACAAATATAGACCGTACCGCTATAATTTTCCGGTACTTTATCGTACTGACCACCTTTGATAGATTTTTCATCGGCAATATGTTTCATAAAACCACTCCTTGAAGACAATAAATATTGATAATAAGTACAACTCTTAAAGCACTATCACTCAAGAAGCGCTTGCATCTCAGCAATTTCACGTTTTTGTGCTTCTATAATGCCATCCGCTAAATCTCGTACTCGTGGATCTTCAATATCAGCGCGCGAACTGGTTGAAATAGCAATCGAGTGATGAGGTATCATGGCTTGCATCCAATCGACTTGATCAACCGTTGCTTGAGAGCGCACGCCCCACAGCCCAACGGCAAACATTACTACACTTATTCCATAAACCAGTAAATTAATCTTAGTCTTTTTATACATATTGCTCATAAAGGCGAGCATGATAATCGCCATGACTGCGCCCATATATAATGCCATATAGGCTCTGGTTTCACTAAAATAAACATGATCCAGCTGATAGGTATTAAAATACATCATGATAAACATTACAATCGTAGACGTAAGAATCATCAAAGTGAACTTCACATAAGGATTCATGCCCTGTTGATGATTCATGTTACCTTGATTTGAAGTATTCATAATATACCCCTTATTATTTTAATAATGTTAGAACCAGAATGTAACCCCCGCAGTCAAACTACTGCTATCAACCGATTTATTTTCTTGACGGCGCAAATCTCGAGCATCGCCTAAAGCCGTACTGTAACTAACCCCTACATAAGGTGCAAGTTGACGATTTAAAGTCTCGTACATTAATCTAACTTCAGCGTCAAAATCATTGAACCCTTTAGCAATACCGTTATCAGTATCGTCTTTACTAAAGGCTGTCAGCCCTACTTCTGGTCTGACAACCCAACGCTGAGTCAAACGCCACTCATATGCCGTACCTAAGTCAAGACGTACTTGACCATCAGTATAGAGATAGGCTCTTGCATCTGTTTCAACAAAGTATGGTGCAGTACCTACGATACCCGCCATAAGGGCAGCCTTATCGTTTTTGGTATCATAAGCGACACCTGCTTCACCATTCCAAAAAATACTTAGCGGCTTCCAATAAGCCAGTGAGGTCAGACTATCAATTTTTTTATCGTCCTTAGTCTCAACACTACCTTCGCTGCGTACAGCTAGGCGTCGCTCATCTTTTCCATACCAAGCATCCACCTCATAGTTAATCTGATCGTCATCAAACTGATAGCCCAACTGTTCTACAGAAACACCCCATAACGGCATATCACCCATCATCATAGGCTGACCATAGCGTCCATAGGGAACGCCGTTTGAATAGTCAGGACTGCGAGCATCAGCTGGAGCTTTACCACCTTGCATACCTGACATATCCATACTGCCATGGTCCATACCTGACATATCCATTTTGCTATGGTCCATGCCTGACATATCCATTTTGCTATGGTCCATGCCTGACATATCCATTTTGCCATGGTCCATGCCTGACATGTCCATTTTGCCATGGTCCATGCCTGACATATCCATTTTGCTATGGTCCATATCCGACATGTCCATTTTGCTATGGTCCATGCCTGACATATCCATTTTGCTATGATCCATGCCTGACATATCCATACAGCCATGGTCCATGCCTGACATATCCATTTTGCTATGGTCCATGCCTGACATATCCATACAGCCATGGTTCATGCCTGACATATCCATTTTGCTATGATCCATATCCGACATGTCCATTTTGCTGTGGTCCATGCCCGACATAGTTATGTCTTTTTTAACCGTGGACGGGTCAGCAGCATTAGCAAATGATGATGCTAATAATACCAATGATGATACCCCGGCGAACCGTAAACCTACTTTATGTATTTTCATCTCATCTCTCACTTAACCATCAAAGATTTGCTTAAACGACCGCCACTTCTCTAAACATACCGGCTTCCATGTGATAGAGCAGATGACAATGCCATGCCCATCGACCAGCTTCTCCTGTGACATCAAAGCTAATTTTTTGTGCCGGTTGCACCATAATAGTATGCTTGCGCACCTGAAACTCGCCGTTAGGCATGCGCAAATCGCTCCACATCCCATGTAAATGCATCGGATGATTCATCATTGTGTCATTGACTAAGGTGATACGGACGCGCTCATTCGGCTTAATATTGACCGGCGTGGCCTCACTGAACTTAACCCCATCAAACGCCCAAATATAGCGCGCCATGTTACCGGTTAAATGTAGCTCGATCTCTCGGGTAGGCTTGCGCTGCTCCGCAAATATTGCCTCATCGACAGAGCGTAGCTGACTATAATTCAATACCTCTCTATTAATATTGCGCAGGTTGATACCTGGATCGTCAAGGTTCATACGTGGACTGTCCACACGCATATCAGACTTAAAGTCATATTCTGTTTTAGCGTGACGGGCTTTATAACCATTAGCACCCATAGCACCCATCATATCTGACATGGTGAGCCATTCAATTTTGTCCATAGCAGGCGTTGCCGCACGAGCACCTTCTTTGGTGGCAAGCGTTGCTGCGACATAGCCCGAACGGTCTATGTTTTGGGCAAATATGGTATGCGCATCTTTGGTCGGGGTGACAATGACATCATAGGTTTCAGCCACGCCAATGCGAAAGTCATCAATCGCAACTGGGGCGACATCAATGCCATCGGTTGCCACCACAGTCATTTTGAGACCGGGTATGCGCACATCAAAGATAGTTTGTGCTGAGGCATTGATAAAGCGTAATTTAACGCGCTGTCCTGCTTTGACGATTTGCGCCCAATTAGCTGCGGTCGTTTTGCCATTGATAAGGTAGGTAAATGTGTTTTCACCCGACAAGTCCGTAAAATCAGTGGGCATCATGCGCATCTGATTCCAACTTTTGCGCTTATCAAACGCGGTTTTCAGATCTGTTTCGGCAATATCAGCAAGCAATTTTTTGAAGTCTGGTAGATGGTAGTTGTCAAAGTCTGAGCGCTGTTTGAGCAGCTTCAAGAGATTATGCGGGTTGCGGCTGGTCCAATCACTAAGCACGATCACATGGTCTTCGTCGATAGGATGACGCTCACGCCCTTTAGGTTCAATCACAATGGCACCCAGCATACCGGTTTGTTCTTGGAACCCACTGTGTGAGTGATACCAATAAGTGCCTGATTGTACTAATTTGAATTTATAAGTAAAGGTGCTGTTTGCTGGAATACCATCAAAGCTAATGCCCGGCACCCCATCCATCTCAAACGGTAATAGTATTCCATGCCAATGGATAGAGGTTGATTCATCCATCTGATTATGAACACGTATCACCACCGTATCGCCCTCGCGCATTTTTAGCGTCGGTGCTGGTAGTGAATCATTGATGAGCGTCGCCATGCTCTTTTTGCCGTTGACAATAACGGACTGTTTACTGACGTATAAATCAAACTCTTTGCCTGTCAATACAGGTACTTTATGAACGTTTTGATCACTATTAATCGTAGCGCCCTGACTGCCTGAGCGACTCGATTGTCCCAGTGCGCTACTAGCAATAGTCGGCATCAAGGAGGCACCAAGGACAGCAGAGGATCCGGTTAAAAAACGTCGGCGGTTCAGTATGTTCTGTTTATTCATAATGATAACCTTATTTAATTTGAGAGATGGTGGTTAAGCTTATAGTTATAATATTTCGATATTTAATAGAATCTACTCGCATCTAAGACAACACTACAGCTGCTGCTGAGGAGACTCAATAGCGGCATAAACTTCTGTGGTGCCGTCTTTATTAAGCTGCATTACCTTATAAGGCATGAATTTATCTTCATACTCCATACCTGGGCTACCAACCGGCATATTCGGTACAGCAAGTCCAATAGCTTGTGCAGGAGGATTTGCTAAGAATTCAGCCATGTGTTTAGCAGGGACATGCCCTTCAAAGACAAAACCGTCGGTGGTAACGGTGGTATGACAAGAACGCATTTGCTGTGGTACGCCATAACGCTCCTTAAATAAGGATAGATCTGCAACATCTTGCGTGGTTGCGTTTAATCCATTACCTTCTGCATAGCCTACCCACTCTTTGCAGCAGCCGCAGTTGGCATCTTTATAAACCGTGGCTGAGACGTTTTTGAGTAATGATGACGAGCTGTTAACGGGAGCATTTGCAGGAGCAGAACTTTCATTCTGTACTTGTGCATTCTGGGCAGCAGACTGTTCAACCTGTACTGGTTGAGAATCAGAGCCACTGATATTAGATTGGCTGCAAGCGGCTAGCGTTAACGAGAGTGACGATGTCACCACCAATAAAAGGACACGACCGGATAACCAGTTATGTCCATTAGAAAACACATGTGTGTAATGTCTCATTAAATTAATCCTAAACGTCTATTGTTATGCTCGCTATTCTAAAAACTTACACCCTATATTTGAATTCTTATGTACTTAACTAAAAACATTAAATGTAGCACTGTTTAGTACTACATTGGTGATAGCGACAACCGTGAGTTAGGAGACTTTCATATCTAGAAAGTATTAATGCTGCATTCCAGATCCATCATCCGACATATTCATCTCACCATCAGATGACACGTCCATCATATCGTCATCTATCCTAGTGGTTAGCATCGTGTACTGAGCTTCATCCAATTTAGGTAACGATCTGATAAAAGCAACCATTGCCCACATTCTAGCGTCATCATGAGAGGCGCCCCATGCAGGCATTCCCGAAGCCATAATTCCGTGTTTGATTGCCCAAAAGCTTTGCTTTGCACCGTCCGCTGTTTGATAACGTTTGACGATCTCAGCCTTAGTGAAGTTAGGTGGCTTTGGATATAAGCTTTCGCTAAAGTCAGTTTTGTCCACTCCCGGAGATAAGTGACAACCTGCACACATATCTTTATAGTCCGCGCCCCCAGAGCTGATATCGACCTTCTCTAAATCTGGTACCACAATATCTTTACTGGCATTTGCTATGGAACGATTGCGAGCGGTTTCCAAAAAGCTAAACATCATTGGGCTATGCTCTTGGTCAGCTCCCACATAGACAACGCCACTGGTAACAATCGCAAACACGCTAACGATTGCCACAAATACAGTAAAGAGCGCACCCAATAAAAATTTCATATGTTTTCCTATAAATTTATTTCCGTTAAGTGTTGACTGCTATTTAACAGAGCTAAAATTTTTAAGATTTACTGTCGTTAGTAACACAGTGTTTTTGGTACATTTGCTTCATTTTACCCATGTTAGCCATCATCGCTTTCATAGCAGGATCGCTCATGTCCATCTTGCTATGATCCATTTTTTGCATCATTTGCATATGCTTTTGCATTTTTTCACAGTTCATTTGATCTTCTTTAGCATGCATTTTTGGATCATGCGCCATAGCTGAGGTCGATACGACAAGAGCGATGGCCGTCATTGCGATTGATTTAGACAGTAATTTAAATTGTGACATGATTAATTCCTATTGTTTGGATTAAAGGTTATTGAGTTCAATAGCTGTTAAACTAGCCTAAATGATACATTAATCATTCTGACTGGTAGATGACGTTAAGATTACAATGCTGTCATTCTCACCGCTTTAGATTTTAATGCGCGATATATTCATTTAACATGGCTTCAGCATTTGTATCACGATCGCTACCATATTTTTTCAAAAAATACTTTTCAGACTGCAAATGTTGCTCGTAGAGATGGTCTGTATCAGAGACAAACCTCTATGCGGCGTTGATTTAGAATACTAAATGGTGGCTGACAGCTAGATGACGCGGATATTACATGTTCGTTAGGAACAGCATAATATTGTCATCTTCTTGTCATTAAAACCAAATACCAGCATCTGTCTCTATCCAAAGAACACTGTTATAACAAGGGTTCCTGATAAATATATGGCTGATAAGCTAACAATGTTAGTGATACGCTGTTGACAACTATAATGATATAAAGGTAAGCAACGATGAAAGTACTGTTAGTAGAAGATGAGAAAAACCTTGGAGAATATATTAAGAAAGGCTTAACTGAGGCCGGTTTCATCGTGGATCATCACATGACAGGTTTAGATGGCTATCATGCGTTAATGACTGAAGATTTTAGTGTGGTGGTGATGGATGTGATGCTGCCTGACGTCAGCGGCTTTGAGCTGATACAGCGCTACCGTGCTGCTGGAAAGCATACGCCTGTTTTATTTTTAACCGCTAAAGATGATTTAAGCGATCGGATTAAGGGCATTGAAATTGGTGGCGATGATTATCTGACCAAACCTTTTGCTTTTGCCGAGCTAATTGTCCGAATAAAAAGCCTATTGCGGCGTGCCAATCAATCAGACTATAAAAGCTCTGTCATACATATAGCTGACCTAAAAATGGATATTGCTAAACGCACTGTATATAGAGGCAACACTAATATAAAATTGACTGCTAAAGAATTTGCTTTATTACAACTTTTCTTAGAACGTCAAGGTGAGGTACTGCCACGCACTGTGATTGCCTCACAAGTATGGGACATAAATTTTGACAGTGATACAAATGTCATTGACGTCGCTATAAGACGGCTACGGATAAAAATCGATGATGGTTTTGACACCAAGCTTATTCACACAGTACGCGGTATGGGCTATCGATTAGAGCCACTGAATGTCGGAGCAGACAGTAGCATGGGCGACGATGACACCAACAAAGATGATCTAAAATAAAATGAGAGATAAATTTAAGAATCGACGCTGGCCTTTGTTATGGCGTACTGTTTTTTTACTGACAATATTTGTTGTTATCTCTCAAGTTGTTATTTATATATGGGTTCAGCGCTCTGTTAACGAGCACTTTGAGCAAATGGACTCAGAGATTATTACCCATGCAGCTTTTAACCTGCGTAAACGCATGGTGAATTTTAACGATCACATAGAACCTTTTACAGTGTCAAAGTCGCAAGCGCTAATTGATGCCAATCATCTACATTCTTCTTGGTTAGACTATGATTTAAAAACGTTAATATCAGACAAAAACGGCAATTTATTGTCCAGCAATCCCAGTAATTTCATCAATGATCTACCGGCAGATTTTAGCTTGTTACAACTATTGCAGGACTATCGCGATCAGCAGTTTATGATCAAGATAAATAATAGGGATTACCGAGCCATTATCGTTACACATCAAGAGGTTTTGGCATTTATTGCTCTACCTATCGATGTGCATCATCAATATCTTATCCAGTTTAATCGCCAGCTGAGCTTGATACTTATCGCCATTACCTTATTATTGGTTTCAGTAGCAGCACTAAGTGTACACTGGGGTTTTGCTCCCCTAGCTACTATCGTACAAAAGATGAAAGGCATTAATCTTCAAAGGTTAGATGAAAGAATTGTGGTTGGCGATATGCCGTTAGAATTACGTCCACTAACGGAGTCTTATAATTCTATGATGGTCAAGCTTGAAAGTAACTTTGAATCATTATCACGGTTTTCAGACAATATCGCCCATGAGCTACGTACGCCAATAGCGACGCTGAGTACGCAAACGCAAGTCATGTTAACTAAGCCAAGAGAAAGCGACGAATACATTGAGCAATTGCATCATCAGCATGATACGTTAAAGCAGTTATCCGCCATGATTAACGATATGTTATTACTGGCAAAAACTCAAAAAGAGCTGAGTGATTCGCAAATCAGTCATGTCGATATAGAGAGCTTGATCACAAAGCTTATAGATTATTATGAGATGATTGCTGAGGATCGTGAGATAATCTTTGAAAAATCGGGTGATTTTAAAACAGTACTAGGTGATAAAGGCTTATTGCAACGGCTGTTTGCCAACCTGATGTCAAATGCGATTTATTATGCGGCTAGTAATAGCACTATTATGATATCCGCTACTGTCCTCACTTCAAGCACCTCGCTTAATGCGCCAAAAGACGATATTCAATCCCCAGAGCAGCTCTGGTTAAGAATAACTATGACCAACCGTCTAGACAAACCATTAAATCAGATTGAAGCCGATAAACTGTTTGAGCGATTCTATCGTCATGATAAAGCGAATACGATGCATTCAGGAACAGGCTTAGGCTTATCTATTGTGCAAGCTATCGCCAATGCTCATAATGGCAAAGTTAGTATTACTATCAAAGATGAGTGTCTTTTTGAGGTTGCTGTAAAGTTGTTGATTGCCAGGTAGTAAATACCTTCATACTGCCTATGAACCGCTCAGATTAGATCGAAGGCGAGTTTACTTGGAAGGTCTCTCTATCCATAAGATGAGATTCTGACTTGCGATAGTTGTACTTTTCAATTGTTGGACAAAAAATTTCTTATATAAGCCTATTTCATACATTCTATTACCAATAATTATGATGCCTTTATGATGATTCATCCTCAGTATGATCCCGTAGCGCTTTCCTTGGGTCCATTGGAAGTGCACTGGTATGGGCTAATGTATTTGCTAGCCTTTGCTGCCGCTTACGGTTTGGCTTGGTATCGCAGTAACAAACGCGACAATTGGACCACCGACATGGTCTCTGACTTAGTCTTTTATGGCGCGCTTGGTGTCATCTTAGGCGGTCGTATTGGCTATGTGCTGTTTTATCAGTTCGGTGAATTACTCCAAAACCCCGCCTATATATTAAAAGTCTGGGAAGGCGGTATGTCTTTCCACGGCGGCTTTATCGGCGTCATGCTAGGTATGTGGTTCTTTGCCCGTAAATATAAAAAGACTACCTTTCAAGTATTCGATTTTATCGTTCCTTGTGTACCAACCGGCTTACTGTTTGGGCGTATCGGCAACTATATCAATGGCGAATTATGGGGTCGCGTCTCAGACGGTGGCTATAACTGGCTGACCTACTTTCCGCAAGCCGCGGCGTTTGATATGGAGCAATTACAGAGCAATCCACAATTGCAAGAATTGATGATTGAAGTCAATGGTCAATACATATTGCCTCGTCATCCATCACAGCTATATGAAGCCTTTGCCGAAGGTCTGCTGCTATTTATATTCTTATGGTGGTATTCATCAAAACCACGTCCACGTATGGCCGCCTCCGCTGTATTCTTACTAGGCTATGGCATCAGCCGCTTTATCATTGAATTCTTCCGCCAGCCAGATGCTGACCAAGGATTCATATTATTAGGTTGGATGACCAAAGGGCAAATCTTAAGCGCGCCGATGATTATCGCCGGCTTAATCATGCTGATTTATGCTTACAAACGCGGTATTTATGATTGGGGTAAGCAGTCTGCATATTAGAAATAAGTGTCGAGGTGCATGAACAAATAAATATAAATGCAGTTCTAACAAGATACATTCCATTTGCAGAATTAATACCTATGTTAGGGGTTACCCCAGAATTCGGAGAAAATAGTACGTTAAGGAATTTAGTCGAGTATTTTTAAAATTGATAAAGGTCAAGGTGTCTAAAAAACGTTGGTTTTTTAGACCTTTTATTTTGAGCAAAAAAACAGAGGCAAATCGCCTCTATTTTTGTAAATTAACCTGTCTACAAATCAGTATCTAATAAATATGTAAATAGACCCTATGAGAAAATTTCAATTACACTCAAAGAAGGGTAGTTACTAGAATGGCTCAAGTACTATGCCAAATGAGCAATTTCATCAATTAGCTCAGGTTTTTTACCCAATAACTTAAGCAAGACTTGAGCTGAACCGCTCGGTTTACGCTGACCTTGCTCCCAAGACTTTAAAGTATTGACTGAAATCCCCAATGACTTGGCAAATTGACTTTGCGACAAGCCTGTCTTTTGACGGACTTGGCTAACTTCCGATACGGGTGCATACCGTCCTTCTCGTAATTGAGAAAGTGATTTGGCTAAACTGTCCTTAATCACAATCGCATCAGGATCATCTTTAATAACTGCTTCAACAATATTGGCAATATCTAAATCAGAAAAGTTGACAGGTTTCATGATTGGTTTCCTTGCTTTTCATTTTTTAATGACTTTAATTCTTTGGCAGAAATATTTTCTTTTTCATTTTTGGCATACACAGCTAGACAAACTATCAGTCCATCATCTAGCATATTGTAGTAAATAACTCGAACCCCACCCGACTTACCTTTACCACTGGTTGCCCAACGAATTTTACGTAAACCTTTGCCATGTTGAATCACATCACCCTTTAATGGATTTTGTGAAAGGTAAGTAAAGAAAGCCAATCGATCATCCAAATCTAACAATTGAGCTATTTCAGCTTTAAAGCTTTCTGTTTCGACAACCGTATACATAGCAAACCTTTAATATATGATACATTGCATTATAATACTAAATCTACTAGTTAACAATCGCTTTTAGAATCCTGAAAATAGAAACTTTCAAAAATACTGTAATTATTCGATTTTGCTTATCAAGTCCACTCCCGCCTTTTTCAACTCCCCTTTCGCCGTTACATAGTGGTACAGCGTGCTACTGGGAATATCGCCCAATTCTTTACAAATGGATGGGATACTTTTGGTTTGGTCTTGCATCAGATGCTGGGCATAGCGAAGTTTCTCAGCCGTCATGATTCTGGGCCTGCCACCTTTTCTTCCTCGAGCACGAGCGGCAGCTATCCCCTCTTTCACCCGCTGGCGGATAATATTGCGTTCCATCTCAGCAAACGCCGCTTGAATTTGTAAAAACGCCCGTCCTGCAGGTGTTGTCGTATCCATTGGTGAGTTAATGGCTTTAAAGCCAATGTCTTTTTCAGCCAATTCATCAATCAACTTTATCAAGTCACTAGCTAATCGCCCTAACCTATCCAAATCCAAAACAACAAGCACATCGCCTTTTCGCAAATAGTTGAGACAATCATCCAATCCTTTACGTTGGGAATTACTGCCTGATGCTTTGTCTTCAAAAATTCGCTCACAGCCGATTTCTTTTAACGCATCAACTTGACGGCCAAATCCGTTGCCCCATCAATAAACACGTTGGCACTCCACACCAGTATAGCTAGCCCCACTAAAAATGCCACAATCGCAATCAACATAAAAAACTCACTTTGCTATTCAATTAAAAAATGCGTTTTTACCGCTATCAATGATAAAAACGCATTTTAGGTATAGGATAGTTAAAGGCTAGGCTTGTTTTGGCAATGTCTTATTCAGATAAAAATAACCGATAATGCCTGCTAAAACTGAACCCATGACAATCCCTAATCGCTCATCAAACGGTTTAATCTCCAATCCTGCGAACGCCAAGCTCCCGATAAATAAACTCATGGTAAATCCAATGCCACATAGGGCAGCGACACCAATTACTTGACCCCAGTTCATGCCTTGTGGCAGATTGGCGAGCTTTAGCTTAACCCCAAGCCAACTAAATAACATCACACCCAGCATTTTACCGACTAGCAATCCCATGATAATGCCCAATGACACAGGGTGGGTGAGTGACGCCATAAAGCCTCCTTCCGCTCCCCCAAAATGGATCCCTGCATTGGCAAAGGCAAATACGGGCAAAATCAAAAAGCTCACTGTATGATGCAAATCATGCTCAAGTTCTTTTAACGGTGAGATTTTAGGGTTTGCCGAATCAGTCATTGGGATAAACATCGCCAGCAATACCCCAGCAATCGTGGCATGAATACCCGATTCAAGCATCGCCACCCATAACACCAATCCAATAATGACATACGCAGAAATACGAGTGACATTAAAACGATTCATGATAAACAATACTGCAAGCGTTAAAGCGGCAACCCCTAAGGCGGCTAGGTTTAACCCACTGGAATAAAACAAAGCAATGATTAAAATCGCCCCAATATCATCGAAAATCGCAATTGAGGTTAAAAACACTTTAAGCGACAGCGGCACTCGGCTACCCAGTAAGGTTAATACCCCCAACGCAAAGGCGATATCCGTGGCCGCAGGAATCGCCCAACCCTTAGCAAAATCAGGGTTTTGGTAGTTAAACATCAAATAAATTAAGGCAGGAAACACCATGCCACCCATGGCAGCGAGTGCAGGTAAAATGATGTTGCGTGGGTTGGACAATTCCCCTACCATCATTTCACGTTTAAGCTCAAGCCCCACTAAAAAGAAAAACACTGCCATTAACCCATCATTAATCCAATGAAGCAAATGGTGTTTCACCACGAAATCACCAAAACTTATCGCAATCGGAAAATGCAATAAATGCTCATAGCTTTCTTGCAATGGCGAATTGGCAACAATCATTGCCAGTAGTGCAGCGATGGCTAAAACAATACCAGCCGCTGCATCCATCGCAAAAAACCGCTTAAGCGTTTGCTGAAAATTACTCATAGACCCTCCTAATATAAAAATAGCTATTTATTCTCTTTTGTGAATGCTATTCGCTGTTCAATTCTTTCTGCCACTTGCTTAGGGTCAACTTGTGAATTATCGAGTACCGCCGCCCACGCATACACGATATCATCTTCATAAATATGACCAAATCCTGCAGGCGTTTGGTTAGACGCTGGCATATCCAGAGATAATTCCCAAAAACTTAACACAGGCAACCATCTAGGTAAATGACTAACCCCTCGACCCTTGGGTTCTGCCATCCAGTCAGGTGCTTGCCATAGCATCTTGGACGACCACCACACGATAGGGTCTGTCGCATACTGCAAAAATACAATTCGTGGTGACTGCCAATCATTTGTCAGTTGTTTTAATGAGGCAGGATTATCCATAAATCGCACATGTTGTCCGCTGTGAATAATAGGCAAGGCTTCTGTCGAACCTTTATTCCGATTCGCCACCAGTTGTTGCCATAGTGGGCTAAATCTTGGCGTTCCCACCCACACCGCCCCATCAATACGATTAATGACATCATCATAATTGTTAAAAAGCGATTGACTGGCATACGCCCCTAACGACTCTCCTGCAAGCAATAGTTTAGGGCGTTTATCAATCGGCATTTGCTCAAGACGTTGTTTGACGGCATTTATCAACTCGCTATTGGCAAACGTGGCAAGCTCACCATTCAACAAAAACGAAAATTGACTGGGTAAATACGAGTATTGAATCGCCACCGTTGCCACATCGCCTTGGGTCAAATACTCAACCGCCTGACTGCTGTACTCTTCAATCCAGCCCCGTCCTGTAGCCCCTTGTATCACGATATAGCGGCGGGTAAACGCCTGCGTTCTATCCATCTCATCAAGGGCGGTCTGCACCATTTTTTCTAACAACGCTTTATCAGGTTCTTGACGATTCAAACCAACGAATACCCGAATCGGCTCTTTGGCAGGCAATCCTGTCAGCAAGCTAATATCCTTCTGCGACGCCCCAAGCGAGACAAAGCGTTGTCCAAAATGCCCCAACTCCTGCCACTGTTGGGCAGGTTTTTCTTTATTACTATGCCCCGTTTGCCCACTATCAAACCCTGATTTATACCGTGAGAATGGGGCTGATAGGGTATCGGGTTCAGAGGTATCAAGCTGCATGGCACTATAGGCGACTTTCTCGACAACTTTGTGCCAGATATAATCTCGACTTAACGTAACCAATCCGACAATCAGTAGTAAAAAAGCCCCTGCTTTCATACTCATTTTTGTGGTAGTAGAAAACTGTGGAAAGCCACGTTCTACCCCCATCAACACCAATTGCTTTATCAAGCGAGCGATAAACACGACCAACCCCCAAAGCAATAGACTTAAGAGCATAGCCCCGCTGACATTAAGCAATGACGGCGGTGTTATCTGGACCTGTTGGGCAATCTTGGCAGTAATCTGGTAATGATAAAAAGCAAAACCAATCGCACCTAAAAATCCTAATACCATCGTCATTATTGGTAAGATATTTAGGTGGTTGATAGCTGATTGATGATTGGAGTTTTTTAATAAACGCTGTAACCAATACCCTATAAGACCCAACAGCATTCCAAACGCATAACCAACGATAGCGTTAATGCCACCACTGATTGCCTGCAACCACCAGACCCGTGGCAACAACATTGGTACATAGGACACATATAGACAAAAAAAACCCAGCATTAACCCAACTGCTGAACTATCTTTAATCTGTCGCTGTAGCCATTGAGCGACCAAATGCGTATTATTCATCTATTTTACTCAATAAAAAAAGGGTAAGACAATTGTCCTACCCTTCATTGTAAACGATTCGACGATTAGTAACGAGTAATCAACGCAATCGGCTCCTTTTCATCCATTTGCTCAGTGGGTACAAATACCACCTCACCACCGTTATGGCTAACCAATTCAATGATTTCACTAACCGCATCATCGGTTACACCCTCAGCAGTAGCATCATCTTGGACTTGTAGGGTCTGTGCTTTCTCATCAATCTTCGCAGGCACACTATGACCTTGACGAACCAATAGCGTTACCGCATTGCCTTCAAACGCCGAGCGATAGATTTGTTGCAAATCAGTACGCACCATCTTTTCATTACGAGCTTTTTCAAGGTCGCCTTTGGCAGTTTCGTAACGAGTCTGACGCTTTTGCTCAACGATGTCTTGAACGCCAGCAATAATGTCCTCTGGCTTGCTGTCGTTCAGATATGTTAAATTATCGACTTTACCAATAATCATATCAGGGCGGTCGCACACTTTTTCATAAAAACCAATATTGTGGCTATCACCCACCAAAATCACAGGTAGTGGTGATTTGTTATAAAGCTCTTGCAAGCTTTTATCAACACGGTTAAAGAACTCTTTTAAGTACATATCATCGTCTGATGAGCCTGTACGGTCTGCTTTACTGTTGTTGGGTAGCGTTGAGTTGTTAATAGGGAAGGTCAACTCGCTCATTGTTTGTTGACGTTCGCTACCGCCTTTAATTTCTTCAACCAGACGATTATTCACGCCTTCAATCAGACGGGCTTTTTCAGGCGTAACTACCAACACATAATAGCCAACCCCTTCTGATAAGTTACGCATGAGGTCACGGGTCGCAAACTTTTCACCAATGATGACTCGCTCAGCGGCATCAAAGGGCAAACGCACCACTTGAGCAGATTCAGGCGTGGCAAACACAGCCAGCGTATCTAAGTTATAGTTATGGTCAAGCTCATCGGTTTGGGCATGGATTTTTTCCATCACACTTGCAGCAACACGCTTGTCGTATTCATTGGTGACACGTTCTTCGACGATTTTAAGTTGGTTTTTTAGGGCAATTGCGTCTTGCTCATTGTCTGGGAAAGTACGGTGGGTCGGAATAAATACGCTAACCGCTGGATTACCTGTTTGCCCACGCAATGTTTTAAAAGTTTCTTTTAAATTGATGTTATTCATGTGTAACTCCCATTTTAAAATTAAATAAAAAATAAATATCAAAAACAAAAAATAATAAGAAAATATATTTCTAAATATAGCAAAATATAGAATTTATTTTTCATATTTAAGCTAAAATTTGATTATATCAATCATAATAAGAATTAAAAGTAAAATATTGTATCGCTTATATATGGCAATGTTATAGTTAGCATCGTTTGAACAATAAAAACGAGTATTATAAAAGACGTAGATTTCAAAAGTTCTAGACTGGGATAAACGATAATGGTCTCATACCTAATCTGCCATTTATAACTAACTTAATGTCTAGAAACAAAATTTTGGGTCAAAGGGTAGATATAAATGCACTCACAAACGTGGCCTTGGCTTATCCGAAAGCGGCTAGACTGCTATAGTCTTCGAAGACAGAAAGTGCTACGGCGTTAGGCTCACTCACAGTACTATTTGTACAGTTTCGTTCGCCTGCCTTGTATCACTTTTATGTTTCTGTGACTATATTTCCCTAATTCTTTGCTGATATCGAATAAGGTAGAGTGTAAAAAAACAAGCCACACTTTAACCAGGGGTTATCTGAGAATTCGGGTCATATTGCACGCTAAGGAATTTTGTCGAGTATTATACCATTATAGATTCGCGTGATAATAGAACTAGCCTACGGAAAACAGATGTTTTCATAGAGTTTCTTATTTTCTTAAGTTTATGCCTATTTTTGTAAATTAACCTATCTATAAATCAGCGTTCAACACATCTTTAAACAGAGCTTATAAGAAACTTTCGATTACACTCACTAAAAGGTGTTTAATAGAAGGGCTCAAGTACTATGCAAAATGAGCAATCTCATCAATTAACTCAGGTTTTTTGCCTAATAATTTAAGTAAGACTTGCGCTGAGCCACTCGGTTTACGCTGACCTTGCTCCCAAGATTTTAACGTATTGACAGAAATACCTAAGGCTTTGGCAAATTGACTTTGCGATAAACCTGCTTTACGGCGGACTTGAGCCGTATCTGATATTTCTGTCGTACGTGCAAAGATACCTGCTTTGGTTTGGTTTAATGCTTCAATCAAATTGTCTCGCTCTGCTATCAAATCAGGTTCATCATCAATAATCGCTTGAACCGCTGCTTCAACATCGAAGTCTTTAGGAAAATTCGTTTTCATCAGTTATCCTTTTAGCTTTTGAAGCTCACTTGCCAAAATATTTTCTTGTTCATTTTTTGCATAGAAGTAAGACATCACAATCAGTCCATCTTCTAATACGTTGAAGTAAATGAGACGAACGCCACCACGCTTACCCATACCTGCCCGAGACCACCGTACTTTGCGAAAACCGCCACTTTTAAGAATCACATCACCAATAAATGGATCACTAGCTATCTGAGTAAAACACTCAAGCCTTTCTTCCGTTGTCCAAAACTTATCAGCTTGCTTTTTAAACGTTTCAGTTTCTACGATAGTGTACATAGTTTCATAATTCATAAAATACAGTCTTAATTATAATACTTTGCATTACATTGTCAATAAGCCTTCATATTCATGATTTTGACTGGATTGCTCTTCAACGTTTTAGTTAGTGCTGATATTCATCAAATCAACTCCCGCTTTTTTAAGCTCCCCTTTCGCCGTCACATAGTGATACAGCGTACTACTGGGAATATCACCAAGTTCTTTACAAATCGCTGGAATGCTTTTGGTTTGGTCTTGCATGAGATATTGAGCATACTGCAATTTCTCAGTGGTCATAATTCTAGGTCGTCCACCTTTTCGACCACGGGCACGAGCAGCAGCAATCCCCTCTTTCACTCGCTGGCGAATAATATTGCGCTCCATCTCTGCAAACGCCGCTTGAATTTGTAAAAACGCCCGACCTGCAGGGGTGGTGGTATCCATCGGTGAGTTAATCGCTTTAAAGCCAATGTCTTTTTCAGCCAGTTCATCAATCAGTTTAATAAGCTCACTGGCTAACCGCCCTAACCTATCCAAATCTAAAACGACTAACACATCCCCTTTTCGCAAATAATTAAGACAATCATCCAAGCCTTTTCGTTGGGAATTACTACCTGATGCCTTGTCTTCAAAAATCCGCTCACAGCCGATTTCTTTTAACGCATCAACTTGACGATCTAGTAACTGTTTTCCTTCCGATGTGGATACTCGAGCATAACCGATGAAACTCATAGTAAATTCTCACGATAAATAATAATTGCATTATCTTATCATACTTAGATTTATTTGGCTTTATCGTGAAATAAATAGAATAAAAAAGCGCCGAATTGGCGCTGATTTACAAAATCACGAAAAACAATAATTTTTCATAACTATTTCTTAACATAATTAAGGTTTGTATCGAAAGTTCCTAATCTATTGCCTTTAACATCGAATTTAAATACTGTATTGCTTCTATCTACGAAATTTTTTATTTCAATCTATATACACAATTTGTACATTTTTTAGTATAAATACTAAATCCTATATCAATTAGTGTATCCTTTTTTTTGAAAAACGGGTTTGAGCAATTAGGGCATAGGTTATCTCGGAAAATTAAGATTGCCATTATATAAAAACTATATATAAAAAAAATAACTATAAATAACCCCAATAAAATTTCATTCATTTCAAAAATAATACTTATGGATAGAAAGCAAACAATAGAAATCATTTGATATGATACAACTAAATTTGCTATTCTTTTTAATTTGCAATCCTCGTTCATTTTTTACCCTTATCTTTCTTAATAGATATTGGATTATGATATAAGTTAGTATCTCCTTTGTAAAAAGTAAATCCTCCACCTACTTCAGTTAATGGGCTTATCCCCCATCCTATAGTCTCTTTGGTTTGTGGGTTGATATGTATTCTAGCACATGCTGCTATTGCACAAACTTCTGCTGTATCAGCTCTGCCTTTATAGTTATCCATGTCTTTAAAATAATCAATCCCTGCCCCAATACTTCCACCAAAGCCGATAGTGTCAGCAATAGTGCCACTAGAATAATACTCCCAGAAAACTAGACCAAAAAATCGTAGTAAATAAGATAGAATAACCTTTAGAAAAGAGGTCTATCTAATGACAAAAGTTCGTAATCGTCACAATGCTGAATTTAAAAGTAAAGTTGCCGTTGAAGCAATTAAAGAGCAAAAGGCTGATACTAACAATCTATTGTTAACTGCAACGGTTATGAATACCCTACGGCTTGAAGACTGGCTAGTAAGTATGTCGCATATGTCAGAAGTGCTTGAGCCAAAACCACTACGGGAAAATGTTATCGAAAGGCTTAAAAATGCGTTGGCTTATTATCAATGAGTGTTAGTGTCCGTACCAAACAAGAATAGGTAATGCACGATAAACCGCAACAATGACGAAAACTGCCAAGTCAAATTATTGCCAACGGATTCCTTATGGGCAATCCCGATTTCATAATCAAAAGATGTTTTACTTGGAACAAGATGGAATTTAGGTTCTTCATTTTGCTCGTGATAGCTCTGAAGTAGCGTGGTTAACTTACTATAAATCACACTATCAGATTTTTGATACTTGATAAGCCATTTCTCAGCAGGCAGTAATGTTAAGGCAATGGGTAAAAATTCAACCAATTCTGCATAAGACAGTGGTAAGGCAGGCTGTCTGGTGCTCAGTTTTTGAATTCCCATTGTCAGTAACTTTTGATAGCCTAAATCCTTCTGGGTAACCAATTGACGCAAATTTAGCATCAGCGCTTGACGTAACTTTTTTTCATCATCATGAAAAACCGCTATTGGTGATAATTGGTTTGGCTCAATGGTAAAACGCGGTTGTTTTTTTCTTGTTTTTAAATTTGCTATTATTTTTGCCCTATCAATTAAATGTTGAGCAATATCATCATCAATGGAACTTTGCTGGATAATTTGGCTAAAGTTTGCATCCAAATCTTGCTTATAAATCACATCGGCTTTAGTAAGTAAAGTTAATACCTGATTGACGCTATATTGATGAAAAGCAAAGGTCAAAAAGTCTTGATTCGCGATATCATCTTTGTCATCAAACATTGAACCCAACATGGGCAACAGTTGTTGCTCCCCTACTCGCTGCCAACTATCTTTGATAGCTTTTCGCTTGTCCAATATTAAACGATTGAGCAAAGGTTGCAGAGTTTTTAAATTCACACTATCACCCTCAAATTGATAGCCATTTTTGCCCAGTTTACGCCTATCAAAACCTGTGATGTTTTTGAAAGTGGCTAAAGGAATTATGATTTCCGCCTGGGTAATTTTATCTGTCGCCATCAACATAGCCGTATGAATATAATACTGAAAAGTGCGTTGTGGGCTGATATGCCCAACAAAACTGGCAATCGCATGCCACTTGTCTTGAGCATCATGGACCCCTAATAATTCGCTATGCAGACGTTGTCGCTGTTCATCTGTCTGCTGCGTTAATAATCTAGCGAGCGTTGGGGTGGCATTAAGTGATAATGCCAAATTGGTGGCGGTGCAATGTCGTAATCCGTGAAGCGTAATTTCTTGCGTTGCCCCAATGTCTGCCAACACTTGCTCTAGCAGATTGTTGGGTAAAGAATCGCCAATGCCTTGCATGCTATCAGCAAAAACAAAAATTAACTGATTCAATTTATCGGGTTTGCTCAGCTTAAAAAAATCACTCACAAAATTGAGTTCATCTTGGGTCAAAACCGCAAAAATCGGCACCCGCCGAATTGAACCCTCAGTTTTGATAGAGCGATGTTCATTGGGACGAATCAGCAACGAAGGATGCGGCGAAGATAGCAATTCAACATCCAAAAACTTTAGCCCAAGCAGTTCCTTTTTTCGCATACCTGTTCTGAAAGCGAGAATATAAAACACCCGAACCATCATGCCATCAAGTCCTTGGGTATTCAGGGTCAATTGCTCTAAGAAAGCCAAATACTGGTGGACTGAGAGCAGTTGAGCTCTTACCTTTAGCTTACTCTCTGCTTGTTCAATGGTGACTTTTGTGAGCCCAAAATTTGTTTCAGCAAAGTTATGCAAACTTTGTAGCCGCCGAGCAGCATAGGTGATATCTTGGTTACCTAATATACTTTTTTTATAATCGAGCATTTCATCATACGTTTCAGTAAAGTCTTCATCCGTCCAACTGTCAATGGGCTGAAAATTGGTAAAATAAATCCATTCATAACCGATGGTACTTAGGTATTGTAGAATTGACTGATAATTGGCAGATTGCCGCTTTACAAAATCAGCAATCCACGCGATCAAAATTCGTTCACTTAAACTGATGCCAACATGATGCAGTGATTGTAAGCGGTATAAAATATATTCTTCTTTTGTTGGTTTTTTATTCAGTGTTTCGATAAACCGGGGACGATATTTTTTATCCATAACTTTATCGAAAATATTGTGAATATCTTTGACCAAGTCTGATCGTCTCACCTTTTCTTTATACCCTGCTTTTGTAGCATCAAGCGGCTTTGTGCTTTGAATATCAAGCTTGGCTAGTGTCATCAAATCGTAATTGGCATCCAATTTTTTTGACGCTGGATTAGCAGATAACAAGTTTTCAAAATCAGCCTTTATCAGTCCCGTGGTACGATGTCTTCCCTGCATAACACCCACCAAGGCTTGGTCAATATCAACGCCGTCAAGCATTTCCCAATGATAACAGGCATTTTTTAAGAGCCAACTAAGCGTGATTTTTTTAAGACTTAATTGATTGGTGATAGGTGTAAGACCTGTTAATAACAACGCATTGACATTAATGGCTTTAGAATGTGTCCGACCACTTTGTTTATAACGATATAGCCAACACAGACTCATCGCATCAAGCAAAATTTGCTGGGTATTAAACAGCGTTTCATTCTCAAATTCATTACCATAGTGTTTTGAAAGGTAACGTATGCTCAATAACAATCGATAATCATCAAACACTAAGAAATCATCAATATTTTGACAAGCTTTTAGCAAGCTAGTCAGCCAAGCTTGTAGCAGCGTGGCATCATTAATGCCGCCGTAGATAATGCCACTAAAAATCAGCCAACTTAAGCTTTCTTCTATAGAAAAATCATCATGTGTCTGCCAATGGTGATGGACAGCTTTAATGATTTTGCGCAGCTTCTTGCCATTGGTGACATAACTATCAGTATAGCTAAGGGGATTTTCCTTGGGCTCAACATCAATCGGTGGCGATGGCACCCGATAATGATATTCTTCAATAATCTGGGTATTTTGATAAGTGATAAACTGGGTTAAATGGCGATGTGCCGACAGATAAGTTTTTTTATTATCATTGTAATACTGATTGATAAAGCCTTGAGCAGACAGTAAGAATTGCTCAAAGCCTAATTTTGAGATAGGAATAGCGATACGCCATAAGCGGGTAAAATCTTTGCTAAACTGTTGATTAAGTGAATGATAGGTAGCAAAGCATGGATTAGGACAAGGATAAAAAATTTGTTTGGCAAAAAAACGATTGACGTATTTATCTGCCTTAGCCCATTTTCGATGCCCTGCGTTATCTCGCTGTTGTTGTCGCCATAGCGATGAGAGTTTGAGAAATAACACTGATTTTCTATGTTGCCGAATGGCAAAATAGCTTAAAGCATTATTCGAGGCTTTACTTGCTATCGCTTTACTAAAGGCTTTATCGCTATGACGGATGGGCGTAAAATCAGCAATAAATTGCTTGGGAAATTTTAAAATCATGGTAAGTTATTTTTCTTTTAATTGATGAAGTTGCTGTTCAAGAAAGTGAACACTGTTATCTAATGCCAAGTCTGTAGCGATATGTTCAAAGGTATGGCGAACATGATGGACTTGTTTTTTTGAGGTTGAAGAAAATTTACCAAGGGCTTCTTGTTGGTTTTTCTCATGCCCTATCACGGTGTTTATCAGATGTATCGGCACTTGCCGTTTTTCTAATTGGGTGCGAACAAAATGCCGAGTCCAGTAAACATCAAGCTCAATAAAATCCTGTAAAAATGCATTCATATCGCCCCGTTTGATGGCGTGTAATTTATCAAATTTTTCGGAGAGTAAATTGAGCAAGGTAATATCGGCATCGTCAAACGTGACTCGATGTAATCTTGCTGTGATAGCAGGATTATCAAGGGATTGGGTGCGTAAAATAGCAAGGATTTTTTGGTAAATAATCAAATGCTTAATCAGCGTGTCGCATAAAGGTATCAAGCGGTGATTTTGCACTTTCTTATTGGGTTTATCTTTTACCATTATCCAGCCGACTGCCAAATCGATATCTCTCACCTCACCCAATGCATTGTTAGGACGAATACCTGTCAATACACAAAATACCAGCCAGACATAGCAGCTTAATCGATTAAATAATTGCTCAAAATCACTCGTACTATCTACCCATTTTTGCACCTTTTCAAGCAATGTCTTTACGCTATCAAGGGTAAGGGCAAATGCTGAACCGACCTTTACATCGGTTCGCCGATTAGAATAATTAAACATTAAATGATTCTGTGTATTTAACTGCTTCAATGCTCTGATATAGTGTTCAACGATTTCACTGTTAGCATGACTACTATAGTACATAGCAGGTGCGTCAGGGGCAGGCATACGGCAAACTAGTTCGGCAATATGTCCATGACTACCAGCCAAATACCTTGTCAATAGGGTCGCCAGTGCCATCTCAATGCGGTTAATGGATAAGTACGGCAGTTCGAGTGATTCCCGTAACACCTTTAAATAGTCAGCAATTTCATTAATTTTGTTTTGGCTAATATCCGCTTCGATATTTGGCAAGTTGTCAGAATTGGCTAAATGATGTACCAATGCGACAGGTAATGGCAAACTGACTTTATCGCTGTTATTTTCAAAAACTAAATGGGACTGTTCAATTTTTCTGGGCGTAATACCTAGATGGTAACTAAGTGTCACTTGGGTTTTCTGGATGGTAAATAATGAACTGGTGGCTATAAATAACGGCTGAATCAAGGTTTTAATAGGCATTGCCGTAATAAAACTCAGTAATAACAATTTAGCGGCATTTTTATGAGCCACTGATAAATCTCTCGCTTGATTAACTAACGCATCAAAAGCCAGACGGTTAAACAAAACTTGATATCCCCACTGTGATAAAGCATGTGTGTCCGTATTAAAACGAAAATCTCGCCGAGAAATATACAGTTGCTGTAAGGTCAACTCAACCGATTGCAGTGGCGGATTATGAGCAATACTGGCACTAGGACGATCTTGATAAGTTAAAAACTGCTGAGCATTTTCGACAGCTTCTTCAAATGTAATATTGGTTTGGGCATTACTGTCAATGTTAGGTAGTAAAAATTGTGTCTGTATATCAGGGGTAGTGTTTTCTAAATCTCGGTCAAATGGTGGCTTATCCCAACGATAATCATAGCTCAAAGGTAGTTGAAAAATAGGTTCTACGACTACTTGAGCAGATTGTGACGGCGTGCTGTTCCTATCTCTGAGTGCTTGAAATTCTTTGATGGCTTGCTGCTGATTTTGCTCATGTTGCTCATCATCACGCTCAATTTTAGCTCTCTGCCGTTTGCCCTTATAAAAGCTTAATTGAATGGCTTTGGCAATGTAATGCAATTGACGAGAACGTTTTTCTCCAACTTTAGCATCATTGAGAATTAACATTTGATGAAGATAGTTATCAGCTGTTTGCTTTAGTCGTGAAGTGAATTGCTCAATGGCGGAGCTTGTATTCCCAAAGTCAATTTTATCCAGAGGTTCGGATTTTAGTACCTGCCAAATCCACTGATAATTCGGTGAGTTGGAGAAAATCGCCAATTTGATACGCAAAATAATGGTTTTATAATAACTCTTCAAACCTACGATTTTGAGCCGAACAGCAATAAGCAAAATCAGTAGCAACCATTGTTTTTTTAGCTGATTTTTTTCGGTTGTTTCTCCCAATCTCAAATAGTGCAGCAAAACTATCAGTTGTAATAAAGGCGGATAAGCATCTAGTTGTTTCTTTTGAAAGCCTTCAAAGGTTGACTGAAACACAGGCAACTCTGATAGTAATGGCTCATCAATAAGCTTTGATAGATCAATGTGTTCAATGGTGACATAGTTGTTTAGCTGAATAACCAATTTAACCAAACTAGACTGCAAATTAGCAAGGATATCGTCATCTGGAAAATGATTACTTTTATTAATTGATTTTTCTTCGCTAAACAGCATTTCAATTGCTGTGATGATTTGGTCAGCCTTGATAGCTATCAAACCGTCTTGGTTTTCGATAGCATTGTTGGGGTTAGCTCCGATGCCAATTGAGGTTGTGATATCATCATTATTTGGCATCACTTTTTTCCTTGCCGTTATAAGCGGTGGCAATTGACATACCTAACAGCGGATAAAATTTGTTTTGGGTAAGCTTAGGATGACCAACAATTGATTGCCACTGTTCTTTGGTTAATAGAGATGCAATCTGCCGTCTAAGTCGTTCAAGTTCATCATCAACATTGAGCAATTTTTTCTGCCGAGCGATAAGTTCGATGGTTTCAAAAAAGATCATCCCTGCATCTAGCTGCTCATCATCAAAAGTTAAAACAGTTAATGGACGAACCAACTGCGAGCTAGCAAAGTAATTGTTCAAAATAGCGAATAAGACAGGAAGGTTATTTAAAAAAGTGTTTTGATTAGCCGATTTTTGCAGGAATATTGGCTTCTGGATGGCTCGATTGATTTCCACCTCCAATTGCAAGTCATCCATTTTTTGAAAAATTTGACATTGAATGTCATACCATTGCTTTAGTTCGTCTGCATGATTCGAAGTTAGTTTTTGTAGGTATATCAGTGTCGGATTTGATAATTTAATAATCATAGTCTTGTTAGATTAAAAAGTTTTAAACAACATTTTAGTTTATTCTAACAAAATGTAAGGTTTTGGGAATAAGTGGGTGTATTCGCTGCGACATTTTATGTCGTTTTTTTTCGCGCTATTTGATTGATAAGCTATAATGATTTTTTGAAAAATTAAACTTCATTTGGAGCACTTGAAAAAGTTGAAACAATAACTTAATTTTTAAACAAACAAAAAAATACCGCCAAACTAGACGGTATTTTTGTAGAGCATATTTAAAATGGACAATCATCATCTTCTATATTTACTAAAAAACTGTGTAAATTAATCACCCCTTTTTGCTTAAATATTTTGCAGTCATCACATTGCCAGCTCATAAAATCGTCTTGCTTTGGCAATTTGCAAGGATTATTTAACTCATACATTTTCCCGCATGTATCACAGCGGATATAAGAATCGTAGGCTTTTACCATCGATAGTCTCGTAATAAGCTCTTCAGAAGTGACATCATAATGATGGCATATATGTTTAATATGCCATTCAAGCGAAAACGGATGTTGGTTTGGATAATTAAAAGGTTGCCAATAATCCTGGCACATTTTCAATGAATAGCCATTTAGCATATTATTTGTCAGTAATCGTACACGCATTTTAATGCACCTCTTCTATAAACTCTGAAAAATTGGCGTAAAATAGTCGACGAAGCTGACGATATCTTTCAAAATCCGTTTCATCACTATCAATTAATGGCAACTGTTGCTGTACCCAAACCATTAGCGCTTTATGTGATTTGTATTTTTGTTCATTGAGCCATTCAGACAGCTTATCGTCATTAGCAATACCATACTCAGTAATCAACTTTCTTGCCAAATCACAGGCAGTTTGGCTGACAAAATTCAAATTATTATGCGGTTTAATGGTTTGACGCAATTTTTCATAATCAATAACCAACACGACTATTCTCCTTGCTCTTTATTTTGACTACTTGCGATTAAAGCTTCAAAGGCACTGCCATCACGGCGTGTCATATTCGGTACATAGCGGCTATAAACCTTAAACAACATGGTAGTATTGGCGTGACCCATCTGCCTTGCGATCCATTCTGGCGCCTCTCCTGCGGCTAGCCATAGCGTTGCAGCCGTATGGCGGGTTTGGTAGGCGTTACGGGCTTTTAACCCTAACAGTCGAAGCGTGGGATGCCACACTTTACGATTGACATTGTGATAATCGAGTGGCTCTCCTTCTCGATTGCAAAACACGAATTTTGAGCGACCATGTGTGACTTTGTACTGCGCTTGTAGCGCTTCATAAACCCAAGGTGACATGGCGATATCGCGATTGGATTCTTGGGTTTTGGGCTTACCAATTACGCCTTTAACATACGCTTGGCGAACACGGATTTCACGGCGGTCAAAATCCACATGCTCCCACGTTAGTCCATCAATTTCGCTGGTTCGCAAGCCGGTGAAAAACCTTACGGTGTAATAGTTTTTATAGTCTTTACGCACGCCATTGATAAATTTCCAAACCTCTTCAATGGTGAATGGCTCAATATCAGGCTTATCAAGTTTTAAAACCTTGATATCCTCATAAGGATTTTCAAATTTATAGCGTTTTGCCGCTTCTTGCAGTATCATACGCAAAGTGGTCATTATCGAATTAATTCTGGCTGCTGACAGATGCTTGTTAGCTGTTCCGTAGGTCACTTTGGCGAGAGAAGTACGGAAGGCTAACACATCTGCCCTTGTGATAGCGATAACACTGCGTTTGCCAAAATGTGGCACCAGATACTTATCCAAAATATCTTTGATTTTGCCGATGTAGCTTGCTCGCCATTCAATTTGCTTTTCTTCAAACCAAGTTTCAGCAAAGTCTTTAAATACGGGTGTGTCAGATTGAAAACTTTGCACACGCTCTTTGACTGCCATCAGTTCAATGCCTTTCTCACTTTTTGGGAAGTATTTGAGATAATCAAATAGTCCAAGGGTGATTTCTGCTTCCATTTTTTGGATGATTTTTTCGAGCTTTTTGCGGTTAGCGGGTGTGTCAATTAGATTAGTTGTCTCTCGACAGCGTTTATTCAAAAAGCGAAAATCAATCATCAAAAATTTACTTCCTTGACGGGTACGAATGCTGGCCATAAATTTCTCCTTACTGCAATGCCATGGCATTGATGTCGGCTAAAACTGTGTTGCGCATATCCTTTTCTATTTGTTCCCACACATAGAGAATTTTGCGACCGCCAAACGGGCGAATATAATGCACTCCTTCGATGAGCACGCTATCTTTTAAACAACTGCGAATAGTGGCTTTGTCATATTTGATACGTTCAGATAGCTCTTCCGTTGTTAGGTAGGTATATGTCATAATGACCTCTTTTAAAAATAGGTTGATTTAGTTTGAAAAGACTTATTATCGGGTTATTAATAAAGCTTATTCATCTCTAATAACTGCCGATGAATATATACTACCTATTAATAGTTATTAAAGCAACCTATTTTTGAATAAAATTAGGTATTTTTATTCTAATTTTACTTGATTATAGATTTATCGAAATAATTTATACCTACAAAAAGTTTTTGACTGCGAATGTTTAACCTATTTAAAGGTAAAAAATGGATAATCTTTCTTTTCGTTTGGAACAGGCTAGAAAAAATGCACAGCTAACTCGTGATGAAGTGGTGCAACTGGCTTCTCAGACATCAGGGTTTTCTCGAAGCTCCCTGCAAGATTGGGAGCAGCAGGAGAGTAGCCGTGAACCTAAAATTGAGTATTTGCTTGATTTGGCGAGAATCTATGGCGTGCATCCATGGACGTTAATGACGGGTGAACAGTTATCACAGAGTAGTCAAAACGTGTATTGGTTGGCATTATTGGATATGAATAATCAATCAACCGACTTATCTTATCCATTGCCTAATTGGTGGCTTAATGAGCGAGCAATTGATGCTTCGCAGTTGGTGGGCTATTTGTATAAAGGTGATACCATGTCACCATTGATAGGAAATGATGCTGTTGTAATTGTTAATAAACAGCAAAATCAACTCATTGATGGGGCGGTCTATGCTCTTTTAATCAATAATGAACTTTTTATACGACGCATACAACGATTACCAACAGGATTAAAAATTATCAGCGATAATCAAAAATATTCTGCATTTGATATTCCACAAGAACAGCTCAAAGAACGTGATTTTTTGGCTGTGATTGGTCAGGTTATCTATATCGGCTCTGATATACAAAAAATCTGATAGTGATAAAAAGGGCGATTTTCAATGTTTGTTCTTTTACGATTTAAAACCAAATTTTTTCAGATAAGGTAGATACTCAGTAATTTTCAATAAATCCCTTTGTAACTCCTCATTCAGACGTGAGATAAAGCTTTCGGTAGTTTCTCCGACTCGAGCGTATTTACCCCCAAAACTACTATCATTGGCAAGTTTTTTGGCGAAAATATTAGCTTGGCTAGCCGTCAATAATTTAGCCCATTTCTTGTCGGATTCGGTTTTTTGTTCTACTTGTTGGTTTGGCTTTATGATGGTTTTAATTACGATAGAGAAATGGGTAATGGTTCGCCCAAATTTGCTCGCATTCAAAGTGAGTTTAAAATCGCCTTGTTTATTAATTTGGTTGATGGCAGGGTCTAAGATTCGGCGTTTAAATTCGGCAATTTTGGGATATTTATCAGCCACCCCAAAAAATTCTTTCCATACTTCGACGGTCATTTCTGGTACACCGCCTGTATCTTTCCACTTGTTGATTAACTCATACAGACGTTTACTGCTACAGCCTTTAAACTCAACGGTTTTGATAAAATCATAACGAGTGTAGGCTTTACTGGTATTATCAATCAGAAAGGTTAAAGGATCAGAAAAATCTAGAATAATGAAACCTTGCTCATCTTGATACGATACGCCTTGTAGCCAATGATATTCTGAGCGAAGCGTAGTGAAATTGTTATGATGAGGTCTGAGAACGGTGAGTTTGTCAGCGTCATTTTCTGCTTGGATGTTTTTATCAAGATATAAGGTAAATTTGAGTTTTCTATCGCCTAGAATTTTGGCAGTATCTTTTAAGGCTCGATAGGCATAGATTTCATTGACACGATTGGCGGCGGCGAATTCTTTGGCACTAATTAATACTCGTTTGCCACCTGACTGTAATCGATGCAGTTTATTAATGGCAAGCGTCATCAAGTCATGCTCGGCTTCAGTTAAGTCAAAACCTGCTTCGACCAAGGTATTGGGTTTGATAATCATTACTTTATCAGCACCTTGCTTGTAAAAATTTTGCATCGTCATAGGGTGACTTGCTATCCATTATCTCAGATTTATGTGAGCCTAATTATAGAAGTGCACTTGACGATGGGTAAAATCGTAATCTATGTTAATCTATGTCGGTTACAAAAGTTAATCAAAATTCATTCGTTTCAATGATTTAGAAGTTATTTTTCATTATTTATTTCGAATCGCTTTTAATGTGCGTTAAACTGCTAGATTCACCCATCTGTACACGTATTTCACCCATCTGTACATTTATATTCACCTATCTGAACATCTTGATTCACCTATCTGTACATTTATATTCACCTGTCTGTACACATATCTGCGTGCAAAGCCGCTACCATGGCGGAATACAGAGCCTCTATAATTTAATAATATAGATAATACTAATACTAATGTTTAATGAAATTTAGAGTGATAAGATTATTTTGATAAAGTTTAATTTCTATCATAAAAACAAATTTACATGAGACATTCGATATCAAGCATAATTACTTATTTTTTAACTACACCAAACCCTTCATCATATAGCCACTGTATCTCATTTTTATCATTATATAGACTTAGTGAAATTTGACAGCCTTGTTCAATATCAATATCATAAAATTCGCATTGTTCCACCATTTGACTAGGCGACAAATACAGCCACGCTTGTGGCT
This sequence comes from Enhydrobacter sp. 8BJ, assembly GCA_902506225.1. Classification (GTDB taxonomy): domain Bacteria; phylum Pseudomonadota; class Gammaproteobacteria; order Pseudomonadales; family Moraxellaceae; genus Faucicola. Next base: position 2,461,247 of record LR733345.1, read on the forward strand.
TAGCGGGTTGTAAAATAGGTTTGGTAAAATCACCGCTATAATCTTGCCATTCTTGTTGTTGCTTTTTAAATACTGGATTAAACGCATTCACATATTTTTCTATGACCAACTCGCCTTCCTTGATAGAGTTGGGATTTATTCGATACAAGGCTTGATACTGTCTATCGCGTAATGGGGTGAATGTTTGATACAGTTGCTCAGTCATTAGACAGCTATCCACTTGGGCATTTGAAAAAAGCTCATCGCCTTCATCATAAAAGTATCGCTCACAAAACCCTTGTATCTCTCTATCATCAAGTTTAGCAAATAGACAGTTATCTTTGTCAAAACGCAGTCTAGCATCTATTATGAGTTGATTATTTTGCCAAGGTAACAATTTTGCCAAATCATGGGTTGGATAGTTTTCATCTTGACTATAACTTTCATAACCTGGATAGATAAAAGCAGGTTGTTTGGGTTTTTGTTGTTGCACGTTTTTGCAATGCCGATAGTTAAATTGGGGGATGATAATATTTGGCTCATGAATCGTTTCTCGACGATGACGATTGACTCGCCCAGCGGTCTGTACGATGGACTGAACGCTTGATGCATCAATGACTGCCCAATCAAAATCATGGTCACGCCCCACTTCTTCGACAGGCGTGGCAATCACGACAAAGGGTACATTTTTTTGTTGGCTGTGTTTCATGAGTTCGATAATTTCGCTATCTTGCTCGATGGTTTCATTACCTGTTTTGCGTTTTTTGCCATCTTTATGACGACTTAGCAAAGTGTCTAAGCGTTGTTCTTTATAAAAACGATTGATTCGCCAATCATTGGCATGATAGCAAGCGATATGGGCATGTTGCCAATGATTGGCAAAATAATGAGCAAGGCTAATAGCATGGTGAATATTTGCTACCCGAATTAAGCCAAAGGATAGGCGTTTTTCCCCATTTTGACATTGCCAAGCGTATCTATCATGCAAGATTTGGGCAGATTCAAGTACCGCTTGTTGCCAATCGCTAATAGTTGCCTTTGGCATGGGTTTGAGTTCGGCTAGGCGAAAACTCGTCTTTTTGGCTAAAGCAAGCTGTAATTCATTGAGGTGTGTTTGGTAAATATCTTTAAAATTTTTATCGTCAGCTTGGGTGTCGCTATCTTGAGTTAGCGTTTGTTGCCAAATTTTGGGTGGATTTTTACTGTCAATTTCATTATCGATAATGGCGATATTAAAGGCTTGTTTGTCATCATTTAGTAATGCTTGTCGCATCGCTATACCAGATTCAAAGGCACGATGCACGCTAATAGCTAATGTCTTGGAGAGGGTTGCCGATGAGCAAATCACATGGCGACCATACATGGCAGCTAGCTGCACCAAGCGTAATACTGCTATCAAGGCTTTGGGGTCGTAGCCATCGATTTCATCGAGTATCAAATCACTACTTATTAATCGTAGCAAGGCTTTGACATGATGTCCTTGTTTGTGTGGTTCGCCCGCTGCTATCAGATAATCAATGGTGGAAACGAGCAAAGGCGATGCCAATAAAGTTTTGCCATCATTGTCACTTATAATGCCCTTTTTGGTGGTTTTCTCAAATAATGGGTTAAGCCATGCAGGAATGTCATAATCTTCTCCTTTGGCATCAAATATCGGCTCTGGGGGATTTTCATCTTCGTCAATTCCTTGGTTATTTTTGGCTTTTTCAAATAGTTCTTGGGTAATATTGTCGCCGATGACGACGGCTAATTCATTATCGGATAGATTCATGGATTTTTTGAGAGCGTCACCTGTCTGTAAAGTCAAAGAACGCAAATTTAACGCAATACAAATACGTGGGTCATTGGGTCGCAAGGTGCAAGCGGTGCGTAGATTCATCCGAGTTTTACCGCTACCTGTACCTGCGATATTAAAAACAAGCGTCGGTACATCGGGATATTTATCGGCGAATTTTTGCAAGGCATTGCCAGCAACATTTTGCCACTTAAAATGAGCGTTTTGCGTGGGTGTTTTGATATATTCGACGGTCTGCTCACATAGTCCAGACAAATTTAATTCTGTCATCATGTTACAAGCGATAAAACTGGCTCGTTCGCCCACATGGCGTAAATGCCATTCTAGCGGTTGATTGTGTTGTTTTTTACTATCAACAAAACAGGTATTAGCAAACAGTTGCGTGGGAGTTGGAGTGGCAGGTTGCACCATGTCCAGATAATTGACCGCAGAAATGGTATGGTCAGCGTGAATCAAGGCATTACGAGCATGTAAACAGAGGGCTTTATAATAAGTTGGACTGGCGTTGGTAGGCAATAATTTGGCAAGTCGTGCCATTCGTTTTTGATAACTATCAAAAATGCTTTGTGGTAACTCGCCTGCACAAGTGAGTTGTTCGGTACGGGGTAATTCTTGACGAACGTGTTTAGAATGGTTTGGCGTAGCTTTAAAGATATTTTTCATTCCTTCAGCAACACCTAATAAACCATGATGCGTTATTATTAGATAATCAACTGCTTCAATAGTAGTTGAAACCCCTTTTTTAACCTTAGTTAAGTCTCCTAGCGTAAAAGTATTACGGTTTTTATCTTTGGCAACTTGTTGCCAAGCATTTTGCCAATCAAAGTTATTGTGTCGGAGTTGTTGCAGTAGCTTGACGGATAGCCATTCATGGCGGATGTCATCGGCGATGATTTTATTGGCTTGATTAGGTGACAGTTTGTTTTGAAAATGTTGCGATGCTTTGCCAATATCATGCATATCGCCTGCCGCCCCTGCCAATAGGCTTGCTGCTCTGGCCCAGTCGTCGATTTGTCGCTTGGTATAAGGCTTACCAGTTGAAGCGACAGGGTATGCCCCTTCGCTATTAAAACGATGCTTTGCGCCCACGACCCAAGCCAGTTTCATGCGTCGCATACCGTAGTTAATGTAGGCGGCGACGGCAGTTTGGCGAGTAATACCCTTTTGTTTAAGGGCGTTACGGACTTCGGTTAGACCTTCCATCGTCATGGGGGCTTGCCATGTACTTTGACCTGTGCGGATGGCATAACTGTCGAGTACGGCTCGGGTTTTTTTCAGGGCTTTTTTTTCGCAAGCAGAGATAAAAATGACGTGCATAATTTTTTATTTGACTGATAAATATAAAACCACTATAAACAGATTTTTGTTTTTTTCAATAGACTTATAAAATTAAAGGTCAATTTATGTCGCCAAAAAAATATTGGTAAAAAAGGGCTTTATGTTATAATCGTTTAACCATCGCTTAGATGGTTGAGAAATTAGTATATAATTATTTTTGTAATTATAGCTATAATACTTTAGCCATCGCTTAGATGGATTTAACTAGTTTATATGTCCTTAGTATATAAATTTTTTTGTGTCCTTTTTTATTATTTAAAAATTTAAGTTGACTGTATAATCAGTTCTATAGTAATATCTGAAACAAGACAGTTAAAAACAACTTTCTTACAGACGAAAAAAAAGCAAGTCCGATGTTTGGCGACGAGGAACTTGCTTTTTATTCCTATTAACCTGTTGATTAAAAAGGAATGCCAAATATGGTATCACAAATCCCTTCCAAAGTGCCAGTAAAATCTGCTGGCATAACTCAAAGCTATTGTCTAAGCACCGTTGCCAAAATGCTTCAGCTTTCACCTAGAAAGTTTATTCAATGGCTAGCTACTAATCATTATATCTTTAAACGCCAATCCCAATCCGCTTGGGAAGCTTATCAAAGCCATGTCAATTCAAATTTGCTAACCCATCGTATGATTCGTATCGAGCATACATCGGGCAAGGTATCTTTTGAAATGCAAGTTCGAGTGACAGACAAAGGTATTAATCATTTCACACAAGTTTTAGCTTAATAAATACTCAAGAAGAAAGATAAACGGCACTCACTGTCGTTTATCCACTTTTGCCTGCTTTTTATTTGGGCAATACTATGCTAAAACTAGATAGAATTAAATAAAAAAGGAGAAATGAATGTCAGATGCTTCCACCATCCCTATCGACCAATATCGGCAAACGCTTGCTGAATCGGTGCATTTTAGTAATAAAACGATTAATTCCAATATCGAAAAAGGCGGTATTCGCTTGGCAAAATCGCAAGCGTTGGATTTACCCTATATCAGTGCGAGAACATTATTGGCTGACGATATTACCATTCCCACCGATTACCAAGCCAATGCAGGTAAGACCGCTACGATTTTTAAAGCCATCAAATCAGCGATGTTAGATGAAGATTTATCAGAGCAAGATGATGATTTTAAAACTGTGGTAAATACGATTCAGCCTGATATTGTCAGCTTGTTTGACACGCCTTATCAAGCGGGACTTGAGCATATTAACATTCGGATGCGTCAGTTATTATTGCCAAAAGGTGACGATTACCTTTCAATTAGTCCCATTAGCTCAGCAGGGGTGAATCATTGGTTAAATGATGAAGTTGATGATATCAAAGAAGCTCGTAAAACCGACAATGATTTACACAGTATTACCACCGCTGTATTTGGTATTGGTGGGGCAAATCCGCAAAATGTGGGTAGCCTAGTACGAGCCATGCAACGCCCAATTTATCTAACTGCCCCAACTGCTAATGATACGATACGTCAAGCCTTTAGCCTGTATTACAAAGGCTTAGACTACTATATCCCCAATAAATTGCCGAAAGACAAACTTGTTCAGCCCGCATTACTTGCTTGGGCAGATTTGGTGAATCAAGGTATTGCTACTACCGAACAAGATTTAAATAACCAAGACTGGAAAAACAAAGGCATTGAAGCCACTAGTACCAATATGGATAGCCGTGAAGCCGAGCAACAATTTTTGATCCATATCTTACGCATCGTATTGGCTCAAGGGCGAGAAGCTAAAAATAGCCTCGAACAAGTGGCTGATAGATTGCCGAATATCACCAAAATAAGCGATGAAACGTATGACGAAAATCCAGGGGAAATGGTGAGTAAAGAAATGGTTGCTTTAACACCATTACAGCACCCAAGCGTCGATTTAGCCATTCAAGGACTGATTGACCCAAAGCTACGAGATGAAGGCTGGATGACGGCGTTTGCCGAGCATTTGGCAAAAAATATCGTCCGTCAATCCTACGAAGTCGAAGGACAAAGTAACCCTGTTACCTTTGTACTCGAAGATAGCACCATACCATTTTTGGCTCGCCGAATTCGTGGCTTGCTCTACAGTCATAAGGAGTTAGCATCATGAGTTTTTTAGCGGTCATTCCGCATATTCAAGTGCAAGGGGCAAATCTGCAGACCAGCGGGATTTTGCTCGGTGGCGTACCTTTGATGGCATCCACTATGTTCGCTCATGCGTTGGCTCGCAAATTGGGCGTGAAGGACACAGGCGTGATTTATATTCACCATGACAGGCAAGATTTGGGTGGCTTTGCCTATGGACGCTTTACCCCTGCCCAACGCCGTGGCTCTGCGTTTATCAATAAAAACGATTATTCATCAAAAAATCCCAATGCCTTATCGTTACAACCAACGGCAAGCTGTCATTTGCATCTGAGTTTGGTGATACGATTTGATTGTGTTATTGATTCAGACGTGTTAATTGAATTATTAAACAATCAACGATTTGCAGGCGGTCAAATTATTGAAATTGGTAAAGTTGAAATTTTTGAAGAAAAAGATTTATCAAAAATTTTTTCCAAAAATATTAAGACAGGCTTTGTGGTGCTAGACCGTCAGGATGTGTTATTAGCGTACCAACAATCGCAAAATCTCAATCGTTTGCAAGCCTTTACACGGCTATTGGCACTCACCAAAGACGGCTTAAATCATGCCTTTGGTGAACATCATGGCTTAAGTTTTTTGTCAGCGACTAATCTAGGTTATGCGTTGCTTGAAGACCCAAAAACCGATAGAACAGGTGTACGACAAGCGTATACCCTTGAACAAGCTGTAATACCTACACCTCACGCCTATGCCGAACCCTTGATTGGCTTAGTGCAATATGTGTCAATTCGGCAACTGCTGAATGTTGCTAACGCTCAAAATTCTGATAACTTGGATTTATATGAAGAAGAGCAAAAACCGCAACAGCCCCCAAACCTGATTACCGAGCCGTTACGTCAATTATCTGACAACCCACAAGAGTTATTTTGGCAGTACCAATGGCAAACCCATGACGGTGGCGATGTGTTTTTATTGCGACAATCTATTTAATCTTACTTTTGAAACTAAACTTTTACCTAACCAATGTTATAAAACAAACAGGAGTTTTATTATGGCAACTTTCAAAAAATTACCCGCAAGCCTAGCCCTACAACGTGGTACTGTTATCAGCGACGGGGCATTTTTTCATCTGATAGATGGCAAAACTGAATCATTAAAAGTCATGTATCATGGCATTCGTGGTACACAAAATGTGGCAGGCAATAAAAGCAAAGGGTCAGCATCGGGTGAATCAGTCGCTCGTGAAGTCAGTAATATTCAACAAACCGAATCTGCCAAATTATTATCCAATGCCAAATTATTGGTGACGTGGGATTTTCGTTTGATTGACTTGGCGGATATTTTGTTTGCCAGTGCGACTAAAGCAGGGGCAGATAAAAGCGATGAACAAGCATTTCGCAAGGCATTTCAAGGGTTTGTGGCTCGTGCCAAAGACAGCGATGGGCTAAAAACGGTGGTCGGTCGTTATGTGCGTAATGTTGTGAACGGTCGCTGGTTATGGCGTAATCGCTTGGTGGCAGAAAGCATTGTAATTACGGTAACACCCAGTCAAAATTCGGAAAAATCTTATACCTTTAAGGCGTTAGACTACAATTTAAACAGTTTTGACAATCCTAGTGCGGATGAGCAGGCATTAGCCGAGATTTTATTAACAGGGGCAAAAGGCGACGCAACCAATGCAGGGCTACATATCGAAGCGGTAGTTGATTTTGGCATGGGTGGTGTGGAAGTATTCCCTTCACAAAATTATCTAGAAGATAAACCCAAAGGCTTTTCTCGTTCGCTGTATCAACTTAACCCTGTTCGCCCGCAACGTGGGGCAGACAACAACCAATTTTTGGGGCAAGCGGCATTACGTGACCAAAAAATCGGTAATGCGATTCGTACCATTGATACGTGGTATCCCAATGCCGAAGAATACAACCATAAACCGATTGCGGTAGAGCCAAATGGGGCAAATCTTGAGCATCAATTTTTTTATCGTGCGGGTAAAGAAAAAATGTCAGCGTTTGATATTTTAAAAGAGATTGATGACTTAGACCCCAACAGCGAAAAAGGGATGTTTTTGATTGCCTGTCTGATTCGTGGTGGCGTATATTCTGAGGGAGATTAAGATGTCATTTGAGTTTTATGTGGATGTACGTGTGATTGAATCGGCAGATACGGTCGATTTATCACTACCGACCATTCGCAATCAGATTTATGCGGTATTGCATGGCACGTTTCGAGCGTTGGCATTGGTGGATAAATCACCATATGCCATAGCATTGGTCCCTTCCCCAAAGCTTAAAGCAAAGCAAGCGGATTTCGAAAAAAAATATGGCAAGTCGCCCCGTTTTGATTTTGATATTTTTCGGGTATTTTCGGATAGTAGCGAGGCATTACAGCGATTGGTAGATAGTATTAGCCAACATTGGAAAGTGCGGGATTATAGTGTGGTCGGTACGCCAACGCCTGTACCAACAGCCAAAATCACAGGCTGGCAAAGTTATCGTCGTTTTCGCATTCCTACGGCAAAAATGGAACGTACTCAACTGTCTGACAATAATGTGCCATTACGAGAACGTCGTCTAGCCACTGCCAAAGACTTGCCGTATCTTAAAGTTGCCAGTAAAAGCACAGGACAAGTTTTTACCTTAACCATCGATATTGTACCGATGGAAAATGCAGGTGACGGCGTGCCAGATGGCTATGGTTTGGCTCGTGCCAGTCAGCCGTTTGCTTTGCCGATATTCTAATTTAAAAAAGCAGTAGGCTTTTATGCTTACTGCTTTTTCATTTATCAAAGAGAAAAACATGAGCCAAACTCATAATAGTCATTTACGTAAGCAACGTAGCCGTCCGCTGATGTTGTCCAAGCGGGCGTGTGTGTTTTATCTTGAGCGAGTTCGAGTCATTTTAAAAGATGACCGTATCGTGTATCTGACCGAAAGTATGCAACCGATTGAATATTTTTATAATATTCCCGAAAAAAATACCGCTTTTTTATTACTGGGTAAAGGTAGTTCGATTACCGATGCCGCCGCTAGACGTTTGGCAGAATCAAATGTAATGGTCGGTTTTTGTGGTTCAGGCGGTTCACCATTATTTAGTGCATTAGATTTGACCTTTCTAGCCCCACAAAGTGAGTATCGTCCTACCGAATATATGCAAATTTGGATGAAAGCATGGCTTGATGATACGACACGGCTGTTGATGGCAAAGGTGCTATTACAAGAACGTATTGAAATTGTCAAAAAATACTGGCAAAAAAATCCACTACTGACATCATATGGTATTCGCCTAGATGAATCGGCGGTAGTTAATTTTTCACAAGCGATAGAATCGGCAATGAACCAAGAGCAGTTATTGACTGCCGAAGGTCGCTGGGCAAAGGTATTATATAAAAGCTTGGCGGAAGGCTGTGGCTTTAAATTTACCCGCGAGGAAGGCAAAAATGCCAATGATGATATCGCCGATATCGCCAATAGCTACCTTGACCACGGGAATTATATCGCTTATGGCTATGCGGCAGTTGCATTACATGGGTTAGGTATTAGCTTTGCTCTACCGATGCTACATGGTAAAACCCGCCGTGGTGGTTTGGTGTTTGATGTAGCAGATTTGGTCAAAGATGCGATGGTGATGCCACAAGCATTTATTTCGGCAAAACTGGGGCATAATCAAAAAGAGTTTCGGATGCAACTTATCGAGATTTGCCAAGACCAAGATGTGTTGGATTATATGTTTGGCTTCGTTGTAGACACTTGCCAAAAAATTAAATAAAATCAGCTGCTTATAAAAAGCACTTTAAAACGAAGTGTCTTGACTGAATTAAAACGTATATAATTGATATCTGGGGATTTTGTCAGAAAATTCTCCAGTTCGCCATCGCATAGATGGTTTAGAAACTAATCAGTTACGTGATACCACGGCGCGTTTTGTTCGCCATCGCATAGATGGTTTAGAAAAGCTGTGGCTTACACAAAAACAATCAGGTAAGGTTCGCCATCGCATAGATGGTTTAGAAATCTGCCACATCTGACAAACGCAAGACCACGACGTTCGCCATCGCATAGATGGTTTAGAAATTGGTATAGCTTTTGTTTGCCATGACCTTTGTGTTCGCCATCGCATAGATGGTTTAGAAAAATCAAACGGGGTGATACCGATATTGCCGAAAGTTCGCCATCGCATAGATGGTTTAGAAAATCTTCATTAGTCCATTCTAGCCATTCATCATGTTCGCCATCGCATAGATGGTTTAGAAAAATGGTATTATAAACACATCAAAACGAAATACGTTCGCCATCGCATAGATGGTTTAGAAACAAAAAGGTTACGCATGGCAGCAATCACCGCAGTTCGCCATCGCATAGATGGTTTAGAAATATGTGTATGTTCTAGCCACCGAAGATTTCAAGTTCGCCATCGCATAGATGGTTTAGAAAAACAACAATGGTGCATTTGACTCGAATAACAAGTTCGCCATCGCATAGATGGTTTAGAAAATAAGGCGGATTGCACCATACAACGCCCCGCCGTTCGCCATCGCATAGATGGTTTAGAAATTTGCCATGCTGTGCATTTTAGCGTTCTTGGCGTTCGCCATCGCATAGATGGTTTAGAAAAAGTGCCAAATCCAATGGGGCAGGACCCGAATGTTCGCCATCGCATAGATGGTTTAGAAAATCACTAGAATAATAATTACCAGTACCAGAATGTTCGCCATCGCATAGATGGTTTAGAAAATACTGGGCCACATCATAATGATGACCGCAGTGTTCGCCATCGCATAGATGGTTTAGAAAATCGCCCGTAACCGTCGGTAAGGTTGACCTTAGTTCGCCATCGCATAGATGGTTTAGAAAATCATGGCGCCCGCATTTTCAGCAGCTTGTGCGTTCGCCATCGCATAGATGGTTTAGAAACTGTCAATAGCAAGGTTTTGGCTCACGCATCGGTTCGCCATCGCATAGATGGTTTAGAAATGACACCCAAGGCAAAGTTGATGCCAAACAGTGTTCGCCATCGCATAGATGGTTTAGAAAAGCATTACATCAAATACCCCTGCTAAGCCATCGTTCGCCATCGCATAGATGGTTTAGAAACGAATCTAATCGTCGCAGTCACGAGGCGATGAGTTCGCCATCGCATAGATGGTTTAGAAATTTCGGTGCGTTTAACACCGCATTACTATATGGTTCGCCATCGCATAGATGGTTTAGAAAAATGTGGGCTAATTCATGCTCAATCAATGCTAGTTCGCCATCGCATAGATGGTTTAGAAATGCCCCCATTTGTTTTGTAGCTGGGTGAGCCAGTTCGCCATCGCATAGATGGTTTAGAAAAAAATCGCATTGGTGCAGTTAATAAAAACATCGTTCGCCATCGCATAGATGGTTTAGAAAAACATCATTGAAACGGCTGATAGCATAGATTTGTTCGCCATCGCATAGATGGTTTAGAAACTTACAGCTTTGATTTTAGCCAAAAAACATTTGTTCGCCATCGCATAGATGGTTTAGAAAAATGCAAAGGTAATTAATTCAAGGGCTTGTTTGTTCGCCATCGCATAGATGGTTTAGAAATACCGCCACGGTATAGTAAGACGCAGTTAGCAGTTCGCCATCGCATAGATGGTTTAGAAAGCAAGAAATGGCGGAACTTGTCAAACAAAATTGTTCGCCATCGCATAGATGGTTTAGAAATTTAGCGGCTGGCGAAAGTAGCAAATATTCATGTTCGCCATCGCATAGATGGTTTAGAAAGCAAGAAATGGCGGAACTTGTCAAACAAAATTGTTCGCCATCGCATAGATGGTTTAGAAACTTGACAAGCAAACCTTGGTCGCCAAGCGTTAGTTCGCCATCGCATAGATGGTTTAGAAAATACCCGAAAGACCTAGAAAAGATAAAGCAATGTTCGCCATCGCATAGATGGTTTAGAAAAAGTGAGATATATAGTTTGACTTGGGACAATGGTTCGCCATCGCATAGATGGTTTAGAAAACCGCGCCTTAGCTTGGTACTACTCAAACGAAGTTCGCCATCGCATAGATGGTTTAGAAATCAAGATGCTCACTCCATGCTCTTTCTTTTTCGTTCGCCATCGCATAGATGGTTTAGAAATTCACCAGTTGTTATCCATTCTGCATTGGTTTGTTCGCCATCGCATAGATGGTTTAGAAAGCTATCTTTGCTGAGTTTCTGGGCATTATGAAGTTCGCCATCGCATAGATGGTTTAGAAATTGATATGGGTTTTGAGAAGATGGAAAGCACCGTTCGCCATCGCATAGATGGTTTAGAAAACCATCGCCCATGCTGACGCGGCAGCAGTCAAGTTCGCCATCGCATAGATGGTTTAGAAAAATCGCAGGCCAAAAAGAACGAACTAAAAGCCGTTCGCCATCGCATAGATGGTTTAGAAATCTGACTATCAATCAGTGAATGAGTGTTTTGTCGTTCGCCATCGCATAGATGGTTTAGAAACGAAGTACAAAAACCCACCGCCGATAGCCTGTGTTCGCCATCGCATAGATGGTTTAGAAAACCCACCCATGTGCTCAACATTGATGCGAGCAGTTCGCCATCGCATAGATGGTTTAGAAAATTGATAGGCGACGTCGTAGTCTGTTTGAGTAGTTCGCCATCGCATAGATGGTTTAGAAATTTGACCAAAATATGCGACCAGTTTTGACTTAGTTCGCCATCGCATAGATGGTTTAGAAATTGAGCTGCGCCTGGTAAATGGTCAATACGTGGTTCGCCATCGCATAGATGGTTTAGAAAGTGGTGTAGAAAGCCGACCTGACAAGCGACCAGTTCGCCATCGCATAGATGGTTTAGAAAAATTTGCAATCAAGCATCCACGGCTATGGTTTGTTCGCCATCGCATAGATGGTTTAGAAAAAAAAGCGATGATTGATGTTGACTTCCCCGAGGTTCGCCATCGCATAGATGGTTTAGAAATAAAAAAGGTTTGGCAACATATAGATATCGAAGTTCGCCATCGCATAGATGGTTTAGAAATTTGACCAAAACATGAGACCAGTTTTGACTTAGTTCGCCATCGCATAGATGGTTTAGAAATGTGATCGGCTCGGATGTTTCAACTTGATTAAGTTCGCCATCGCATAGATGGTTTAGAAATACTCAGTATGTACCCAATGACGCTTTTTATGGTTCGCCATCGCATAGATGGTTTAGAAACCGATATAACTTACCAGATTCACGCGAGCCGAGTTCGCCATCGCATAGATGGTTTAGAAATTGTCACCAACACCAACGACTTGACCGCCCACGTTCGCCATCGCATAGATGGTTTAGAAATTAAACTGTTTTTAACGTGATATCTAATGGTTGTTCGCCATCGCATAGATGGTTTAGAAAAAGTCACGGGCAACCCGTTTGATTGCTTCAATGTTCGCCATCGCATAGATGGTTTAGAAAATCGCGTCGTCGCAATTGACAAAACGGATGGAGTTCGCCATCGCATAGATGGTTTAGAAAATATTGGGAGTCAAGTAGCAGTAGTTCAAATGGTTCGCCATCGCATAGATGGTTTAGAAAAGTTGAGCGTAATTTTCGCATCACAATTCATTGTTCGCCATCGCATAGATGGTTTAGAAATTGAAGCCATTTAGCAGGATTGCCCGATATTTGTTCGCCATCGCATAGATGGTTTAGAAATTTTATGACCGCAACGCCAGCAACGCGCAAATGTTCGCCATCGCATAGATGGTTTAGAAATTTTGCATAGGCGACATCGGCGTCAAACTTGCGTTCGCCATCGCATAGATGGTTTAGAAAAATATCAAGATAAAACAGTTGGCAGCATCATTGTTCGCCATCGCATAGATGGTTTAGAAACCCATCCGTCGGTATTTGCTGATAAGCCGCTCGTTCGCCATCGCATAGATGGTTTAGAAACGTCAGCCGATGGGGTTTTTTATTGCCCAAAAGTTCGCCATCGCATAGATGGTTTAGAAATCTTTGATTTCGACAACCTTGCTAATTGAAATGTTCGCCATCGCATAGATGGTTTAGAAAACTTGAGCGCACTATCTACAAGATGGATAAAGGTTCGCCATCGCATAGATGGTTTAGAAAACTTGCTATTAACAATGCTGAGTAGGTCTTGCGTTCGCCATCGCATAGATGGTTTAGAAAATTGGCAAATTTGACCGCGTAATCTTTCAAGAGTTCGCCATCGCATAGATGGTTTAGAAAACCTTGCCACCAATCCCGACCTTGAGATTGGCGTTCGCCATCGCATAGATGGTTTAGAAATCCCATCTTTTTTCACAAAAAATTCTTTTGGCGTTCGCCATCGCATAGATGGTTTAGAAAACCATGTCAGGTAGCATAGCTAACAGCATGGCGTTCGCCATCGCATAGATGGTTTAGAAACAACCGTTATTTCAACAACTTTACGATACAATGTTCGCCATCGCATAGATGGTTTAGAAAGTAATGCGCCTTTTCTCGGACTGGATTGAATAGTTCGCCATCGCATAGATGGTTTAGAAATTTGATTATCAGCGCAAAGCCTTTGTATGATAGTTCGCCATCGCATAGATGGTTTAGAAAAAAAAGTCGGCAGGTGCAGTACAAGCCCATTGGTTCGCCATCGCATAGATGGTTTAGAAAAACTTCAGCCGTGATTGCCATCGCTTGATTATGTTCGCCATCGCATAGATGGTTTAGAAAGAAAAAGCGATCAGGCAAGGTATAAAGCCCACGGTTCGCCATCGCATAGATGGTTTAGAAAAATAACCTTCCTACTTTTGCCTGTAGAAAAATGTTCGCCATCGCATAGATGGTTTAGAAAATAAACACGGCGCATGATACGGTCAAAAAACAGTTCGCCATCGCATAGATGGTTTAGAAATACATCAATAACCGTATTATTCGCAGTGCTATGTTCGCCATCGCATAGATGGTTTAGAAAAGCCTTTATTGGCTGATTTCATCAAATTAACTGTTCGCCATCGCATAGATGGTTTAGAAATTTCGGGTAACTCAAATTGCACTGGTGAAACCGTTCGCCATCGCATAGATGGTTTAGAAACATGAGCTTGATTGATATTGTTCATGCACCCTACTAAATTTTTCTAGTATATATCTACTTTGCATTTTTTTCGTCAATATTTCTCATTTTTATACGAGATAGTCCTAATCTAAAGTTAAGGTAAGCAATTTAATATATTGAATTTTTGCTTATGTATTATTTTATTAGTATGTGGATTTAGAGTCGTACCGTGAAAACTCAAAACTTTATATAGTCCGTATAACAACTTTTGTATCTATTTTTCCAATCTCAAGACGGTTAACTAAACTAGTGTGTCAATGTCTTAAAGTTTCTAATAGCCATGTTTTTAATTTGTAGGGAATAACTTTGAAAGGAATTTTTTTAGGACATGAAGGTTTTTTGAAATGAGTGATAAAAGTTAAAAAGAATAAATTCAGTTCCATATCTTTTAAATTTGAGTGGGGGTCAAAATCCATCTGATTAGAAAACAAGCAAGGCACAATTTGGGCACAAAATGGGCACAAAAAAAATTTCGCTCATTTTTATGTGCCCAAAATCAGAAAAGTGGTCAAATTATTTACTTCGCAAAAACCACCCAAACCCTTGATATTACTGCAATAAAAAAGCCCCAATCAATCGACTGGGGCTTTTGGAATATGGTAGGCATAATCTGACTCGAACAGACGACCCCCACCATGTCAAGGTGGTGCTCTAACCAACTGAGCTATATGCCTAAAAGGGTCTAACAATCTACTTGCGTAAGTAGGAGTGCCATTTTACCAAAAAATTTTGCTTTTGCAAGTGGTTTTAATTCTTCGCTTCAATTTTTATTGCGCCATCTTCAGCTAATTTTTCGTTAAGGTTAGGTTGTTTTAATACACTCAACCACTCGGATATACCTCATTATCAACCTTATCCCGTGACCTGACAACTTTATCAAAAACTTAGGATGGCATTATGAAAAAATCATTAATCACCTCAGGCTTATTGGCACTCGCTATGTTATCAGCCAGCAGCGCATTTGCCGAGGCCAACTGCCAAGCGCACCCAAAAAACGAACAAATCCCGCAAGCCGATTTTCAAAAAGCATTAGAAAAACATGGCTTTACTATCAAAAAATTCAAAACTGATGGCAACTGCTTTGAGATGTATGGGAAAAGCAAAGGTGGTAAAAAAGTCGAAATGTACTTTGATACCAAAGACGGCAAAATCGTTAAATCAGAAATCGACTAATGATAGGATAAGCAAACCGTCCAACCAACGCAATTTGAGGTAGGTTTGCCAATGTTATGCCTTGACACGGCCAACTTAGCCGTGTCGATATTTTAGACAATGGAAAATAGCAATGTTACCACAACCACAATCTGCACAGACCGTCAAAGTCTGGGATATTTGGGTGCGCATCACTCACTGGTCAGTCGCTGCGGGTATTTTTGCCAACCTTATCGTCACTGAAGGTGGTAGTGATGTGCATGAGTACATGGGTTATGCCGTCGTGGCATTGGTAGTGTCTCGTTTGCTTTGGGGATTGGTGGGTAGCCAATACGCCAGATTTAGTAATTTTTTCCCTACCCCAACCCGCATTCGCGAGCATATGACCGACATCAAGCAGCATAAGTTTCAAGGTCATCTGGGTCACAATCCGTTGGGTGCGCTGATGATGTTTGCGCTGTGGGGCGTTATTATCGCGCTGGGTGTCACAGGCTTTTTGCAAACCACCGACCAATTTTGGGGAGACGATAGCATCCAAGCGATTCACGAATTTTTAGCCAATAGTCTTTGGGTGCTAGTCCCTTTACACGTGGCAGCCGCGATTATAATGGGAAGACTACAACAGCAAAACTTAGTAAAATCGATGATAACGGGTGAAAAAACCGTTCAATAAATACCTTCGCTAAAAAATAAGATAAAACCTACGGAAAACTCTCATGACCCGAATTTTACTGATTGAAGATGATGCCACCATTGCCGATGGCATTGTCAAAGGCTTGAGCCAACAAAACATGATGGTGGATTGGTTTGCTGATGCCAAACTCGGTGAAATGGCAATTCATGAAGGGGTGTTTGATGCCGTGTTATTAGATTTGACCTTGCCGCGTGGCGATGGGATGACCATTCTGGCCAATTGGCGACAGCAAAAGATTGACACGCCTGTTTTGATTATTACGGCGCGCGATGCCATTGCCAACCGCGTGGCAGGTCTCAATGCTGGGGCAGACGATTATTTGGTCAAACCGTTTGCTTTAGATGAAGTGGTTGCCCGTTTGCAGGCTTTGATTCGCCGTAGCCAAGGTCGCAGCCAGACTGAAATCCGTTATGGGGATGTCAGCTATTTGCCACAGCAGCAGCAAGTTTTTTATCAAGGCAAATGGGTGGATTTGACTGCCAAAGAAATCACCGTTCTTGAGCAGTTTATCAGCTATCCCAATTTGGTGCATAGCCGCGCCAGCCTTGAGGATAAGCTATACGGTTGGCAGCAAGATATCGAAAGCAACGCGATTGAAGTACATATTCATAACCTGCGAAAAAAACTTGGCAATGATTTTATCCTCACTCGGCGTGGTATTGGCTATTATCTCAATCCTGCCTTGCAGCGCCCTGAATGATTCGCCCGATATCCTGCTTTAAGCTGTTACCATTATGATGCCTGCTACCCAAAAAGCTTATAGTATCCAAAGGCAGCTACTCAACTCCCTGCTCATCGGACTACCAATTATTTGGCTATCGATTACCTTGATATCAGTATGGCGGCTTTCGCACGAAATCAACGAAATCAATGACACCCAAATCACCCAATTAGCCCGCTATCTGATTGGTATCTCACAAGACGTTAAACTTCATCTCGCCAACCCTGCCAATGAGCCTAAAATTTTAAATCTTGAAAACGGCTTGTTATCAGGCGATTTAGGGGATGCTGAAGAAGATTACATGGGTTTTGCGATTTGGGATCAAAACGGTAAATTACTGATGGCTGATAAAGACGGTCAGCATTTTACATTTTTGCCCAAACAACATGGGTTTTTGGAAAATAACAGTGCCTATCAAGAGCTCAATCCCTTTAGTCACTCGTGGCGCCTATTTTATGCGCATGATGACGCCACCAACCATCTCATCGCCATCGGGCAAAACCTTAATTCGCGTCAAGAGATTATCTATAAGTCATTAACCATTCAACTCGTTCCCTCGCTGATTGGGGTGATGCTATTGATTATGCTGACATGGCTGTCAGTGCGGCGTGGGTTTGCTCCGCTCAAACGGATTAGTGACTTGTTGAGCACTCGCAGCCCTGAAGATAAAACCCCATTATCGGTTGATACACCGTTAGAAATTCAACCCCTGCTAAACGCGCTCAACGGGTTATTTGATAAAGTCGCGGATACCCTTGAGCGTGAAAAACGCTTTACCGCAGATGCCTCTCATGAATTGCGCAGCCCGCTCACCGCCATCAAGCTACAGAGCGATGTACTACAACAAACCATCTTGCAAGCCAATTTAACCGATAGCCAAACCGATGCACTCCTAAGTCACTGCCGACAAATCAGTCACAGTAATGAGCGCGCCAATCGACTGGTTGAGCAGTTGCTGATTTTGGCAAAACTGGCGCCACAGCAAGGGCTCGACCCGCAGACCTTTGCACCGATTGATTGGATAGCCCTATCCAATGACATTCTCTCAGAAGTCAACCGCCGTGCCCGCGAAAAAAACAGCCAATTACGCCGTGATGTGTTAGTGGATGCCAAAGCTATCTTGCCTTTGACAGGTAACGCCACTTTAATCGGCATTTTGCTGCGTAACCTATTGGACAATGCCATTCGCTATAGCCCTGACCATACCACGATTCGGTTAGTGTTAGATCGCGAGGTGATTTCAGTTATCGACAATGGCAACGGGGTTGCACCTATCGACCTTGCTCGGCTATCAGAGCGGTTTTTTCGTCCCGCAGGTCAAGCTGAGATTGGTAGTGGCTTGGGTCTATCGATTGTGCGCCGTATTGCTGAGCTTCATGGTTTGCAAATTACCCTGCACAACCTAGAACACAATGGTGAGATTTGCGGTTTTCAAGTCAGTCTCTTCAAGCGCTGACTTCACCACCACTTAAGCTTAACTGACCAACAACAGGCGGCATTTAAAAAAGGCTACATAGCGTATCCTTTTTGTGGAAGTAAACTAAAAAAATTAGTACACGTTGGGCACATACATATCTTCAGCGATTGGCTCACGTTGGTAATTGTCGTGATGCTCACGCTCCGGCAATACCACTTCATCCCGTTGTATTTCTTGGTAGGGAATTTGTGAGAGCAGATGGTTGATGCAGTTTAGTCGCGCTTTTTTCTTATCATCACCCTCAACCACCCACCAACGGGCTTCTGGAATATGGGTGCGTTCAAACATCACTTCCTTGGCTTTGGTATAATCCTCCCAGCGGCGACGCGATTCTAAATCCATCGGTGAGAGTTTCCACTGTTTGAGCGGGTCATAAATACGGCTCATAAAGCGTGACTCTTGCTCGTCATCTGAAATAGAAAACCAATATTTGATTAAGCGAATCCCTGAGCGCACCAACATACGCTCAAATTCTGGCACTGACTCAAAAAACTCTTCGTATTGCGCGTCAGTACAAAATCCCATCACTCGCTCAACCCCAGCACGGTTGTACCAACTGCGGTCAAATAACACAATCTCCCCCGCGGCTGGCAGGTGCGCGACATAGCGCTGAAAATACCATTGGGTTTTTTCACGGTCATTGGGCGCAGGCAGCGCTGCCACACGGCAGACGCGCGGATTGAGCCGTTGGGTGATACGTTTGATGGCGCCGCCTTTACCCGCTGAGTCGCGACCTTCAAAGATGACAACGATGCGCTCACCGGTTGCCACTACCCAATCTTGCAATTTAATCAATTCTTTTTGCAGACGAATCAATTCATTAAAATAAATATGGCGAGCGATTTTTTGGCTGTCGGTTAACGGCTGCCCGTTATATCGTAAATCTTGGATGTAGTCGTCCATTTCGGACTCAATCTCTTCATCATAGCTGTCAATTAAGTCTTCATGCATTTGTTGGCGCAGTCTATCATTAGTTTTGAGGGTTTCATCATTTAAAAACTGTGATTGGGGTAAGTCATCAAGCATATCGGTGATATGATTGCTGATAACAAGGTTGCTATTAGCAGTGGGCTGATTATTTGGCATATTGACGTTCTCTAATGAGCATTAAAATGCTGATAATATGACAAAATTATGAAGGTATGATGATAGAGGATGTTAAAAAAATAGGCTTATCGGAAAAAAACAGCGTTCTGACATAAGTTTGTTGTTTTTGGTTTTATTTTAATTTAATTGTCGTTAAAATTGTACCAATACTTACTTATTTTTAAGATAATTAAATAATTGTTACATTAGGATAACTCTATGCAATATGCTAAGCCCAAAGTCTATTGGCTGATGCTGATAGGTATAATATTTTCAATATTAAATACCAGCACTTCTTATGCTGCTCCGATTTGTCCTAGCAGTGATAAAATGTATTATGTCGGGGCAAATGCTCCCTCTGGGTCTACCCGTTTAGCATTGTCATGGAGGGATGGCAGTACCAGTAGAACTTTTAACTTCACTGATGGTACAGGTACGACGATGACCGTCAGTTTTCCATTATTAGTTGACCCAAATTCGAATAGTGGCGGAACGCCTCCCTTTTATGGCAGTATTACTGATGCAACGCAAAATGCCCTAAATTTAGTGCATAATTCACCCGGTGTTAAAGATAATCATACAATGACTATTTCAGTGAATCGTGCCGTTACTAAATTAAGTTTTGTCGTTCAAGATTTGGATTCTGTTCGCAGTGGTCTAATCCTACCGCAAGTCCCCTATCAAGAGCGAGTCGATGTTTCTAGCACTGGCGGACAGTTAACTTATAATACTTATTACCATACAATTAATAATCCGAATAATAATATTGTCACGGCTATCATAGGTCGAAACTGTACCGTTGATTGTAATATCGATGCGACTTGGGGGGCTAAGTCTGCAAACAGTAGCTTCAGTATCACACATAGTAATCAATATACAAATGATAATTCACCTCATGCAGTGGGTTACTCAGACTTTTATTTCTGCGTTACCCCGCCTAAGCTGACAACTAGAAAAGTTCTAACAGGTAACCGTGTCGAAACAAATGACCAATTTACCATTGCCACTACCACAGGCACAACGTCTGTTAGTAGCTTTACCACCACAGGCACGGGTAGTAGCTTAAGCAGCAACAGTGTAACCGCCTCAGGGCTGTCCACTACCGCGACCTACACAATCGCTGAAACCATCGCTAATACGGACGGTAAAGGAAATTTAGCCAATTATAACACCAGTTATGCCTGTACCAATGCTAACTCATCTTCGGCGACCACCATGCCGAGTGGTTCAACCACTAGCTTTAATCTACCGATTTTGACCTATGGAGACGATATTACCTGTACCATTACCAACACGCCCAGTGCTTATATTTTCTCTGGCATCATATTTAACGATAACGGTGGCTTAACTTTAACAGAACGTCAACTCACTGGTACCAATACTCAATACTTTAATGGTGTGTATGATCCAACCGCAGGTGAAACAGGAATTTCTCAAACAGGACTAAAAGTACAACTAGCAAAGAACTGTAATACCACAACTCCTATAGCTATTAAAACGGTTGATGTGAATACAAATGGTACTTATAGCATTACCGCGACCCAAACTGAAATGGCAGGTGCAACCAATGTCTGTCTGATTGAACAAGAACCAGGTGGTAACTTAACAACATACCCTGTGGATACCACCAACAACCAGCTCAATATAAACTATGTTGCCACGACCTATAACTATCCCAATCTCAACTTTGGTGAAGTATCACAAAATAATGCGGGATTGGTATTAGTCAAAGAGCAAGCTGTCAATGATTGTAATATCACCAATACCGCTATGTTAGGCTTGACTTATAACGCTGTCACTCAGTCAGGTATCGATGCGCTTAAGTGCGTGGCATACAAAATCACCGCTTACAACCGTACCAATTTAACCAATGGATTAACTGATGTTAAAATCACTGATGCGCTGCCCAAAAAAGGGGTCAATGGCTCTACAGTTAACTCACTATTAGACAATCCTTTAGATACTACGTTAACTAACTTCAAAGTTGACACTGCCAATAGTGTGGCAATTGGCGCAAATGGTACAGTAGTTAGTGATGTTCAGTCACTAGCCAGAGGCGCTAGTCGTTCACTGTATTTCAACACTAAGTATGATAGTAGTTTGCCTTAAGCTTAGTTCATGATTAAAAGAGACCACCAAAGCGTGGTCTTTTTTAGCGCAAATATTTTTTACTGAGCGTTAGGATAGAAGTATAGTTTAACATTTAACTCACTACTCCCTTTAGTCAAAACTTGTATTTCTCATCCCTAGTTTTTAGCACCTCAGTTTTTATACCTTTAGCAAAGTTGATGATAAGATGGATGAAACTTGTGGTTATATTGACCGACAAACGGTCAAAATTTTAATAACAAATAATTATTCATACGCTAAATTATGGTTTCATAAAATTAAACACAATCATTAGTATGAATAAACCAACACACACAAAACAAATCAACGGCTTATTTTTCTTTCTTAACAATTGTTGTTTTTCTTAACCAACTCTCATCTAATGCTAACTCACCCTATTCTTGTTGACGATAGAATCAATACAAACCTTAACGATATAACTTTTTAAAACTTCAAATAAGTAAACTATTGACAGAATTTTACAGCTTATCGACTTTTTAGGACGTTTGACGAATTTCAATTATTTGTCGCATTACTCACTAAGATATAATAGATACAAGTTAACAAAGAGGTATTTAAATGAAACACAATCTATACAATTCAAAATTTTTAAAGACCTTTGCCTTATCAACTGTTCTAGGCTTAAGCCTGTCAAATATTGCCCATGCCGCAGAGGCATTATCGGTCAATTTACAAGCCAAACAGATCGTTACAGAGAATGGTAAGCAAGTACTAAAAACGGTCAATCGTGCCAAAAGTGGCGATGTCATCCAATATCAAGCGATTTACCGCAACAACATCCAAAAACCCATGACGGATCTGGCTTTGACCCTTCCTGTGCCAGCGAACATGGTCTATGTCAGCTCAAGCTCCCCTGCGCCTACACAAGCCAGTCTAGATGGTAAAAAGTTTGAGAATTTACCAATTCTGCGTAAGGTCAATGGCAAAATGGTTGAAGTACCCGCATCGCAGTATCGTGCCGTACGCTGGATTGTCAAGACCTTACCTGCTCAGCAGAGTACCACTGTTAGTTTGAATGCAAAAGTTCAATAACTGAGTAATTTTTTTATTTTTAATGTTTTGCTGTTAGTTATAACGTCTTATTTGAATAAGGCGTTTTCCCTATGTCTTATTTTTTTCCTATTTTCGGAGTTATGAATGAAAAAATTTAATTTTAACCCAAATGTCTTAACTGCTGGCGTGGCGTTAGCCTTGGGCTTGGGTATTGCAACAGGTGTATCAGCAAGTACATCATCGGGTTCGGCTTCCCCATCTGGTGGTGTTCAAATCTCGAATACGGCGACTGCTGAATATTCAGTTGACGGTGTAGCACAGCCTACTGTTACTTCAAATGCTGTCATTGTTAACGTGAGTGAAATTGGTAGTTTTACCCTTTACGGTACACAAGGTACTTCATCGACGGATGATAAAAACGAATCACAAGCTGCTGTTCCGGGTGGCACTACTACCTTTACCAATAAATTAACCAATACTGGTAATGTGACCGACACTTATACATTAAATCTAACGACCAATAACGATGCTAACATCGCAACGGGTAACCAAGATTACACTTATACCAACCCTACTACTATTAACTATGAGATTTTTAATGCTAATGGCACCGCTGCGACAATATTGGCGACGGGTCAAACACAAACAGGTATCGTATCTGCGAATTCTGGCACTATTAAGTTATTACCAGGTCAATATGCTAACTTGACTTATAATGTCACGAGCCCTGCTACCGCTACAGGCGGTCAAAGTGCGGTTGGTACACTGACCGCGACTAGTACTTATGTAACCCAAAAGGCGACTACAGGTACTTCTGCTACCTTGATCAATGAAAACCAAGCGATTATTAAATTGCCCGTATTTGCCATTCAAAAAACGGCTGCCTCTACTAGCATTGACTTAAATACTACTTCACCGACAGTTGATTATACTATTACGGTGAAAAACGATGGTAACGCCACTTATGCAGCAGATGCCGTAGGTGTTTTGATTCAAGATAAACTACCAACTGGATTGACGGTATCAGGCGGTGCTAGTGCCATCACCGTAACTTCTGATAATAGCACTACGACTAATGGCACTACCCCTACGCTAACAACGTCAGCCGTTGATGGTCGTCAAATTATTGCTATTAATGGCGTTGCCTTAAAAGTCAATGAAACGATGACGATTACATTCACAGCTGCTATCAATCGTACAACCGTCAATAAAGCGGGCGTCACCAATACTGCTGAAGTATATGATAACTATAACGATACAGCAGTAACCCCAGGTGATAACCCAACAGCTGATATTAAAGATAGCTCAGGTACTAGCAACCCAACTGATGCAAAAGTACCGAACGATCCAACGGGTCCAGGTGCAGGTGGCGATACTAGCACGCCAATTACATTTAGTGATCGTAGTTTGACACTCACAGGTGGTAACAGTGCTGAGTTACCACCAACCAGCACATCGACTGGCGTGACTTATACACAAACCATTACCAACACAGGTAACAATCCTGAGACTGGCTTAACCTTTACCATCAGTAACCCAAGCACCACGGATAATATTACCCCAAGAAATGTTATCTATACCCCACCAGGGGGTACCGCTGTGACGTTGACGCCAACTAATGGGGTATATACCATTCCTGGTAGTATTGGTTCAGGTCAGACTGGCACGATTACTTATGACGTTGTGACGACAGGGGCAACCATTGGCACAAGTGAACCCAATACGATTACTCTAATCCCAGCAGCGGTAACAGGTACAACCAAACCCACTGTAACACCTGTTATCAATACTACCACTGTACGAGGCATGACATTGGTAAAAGAGCAGGCGCTAGATGCTACCTGCGATAAAACCCCGGATACGGCTTTTGCCCAAACGCCCGTTACTGCCACACCAGGTCAATGTATTGTCTATAAAATCACCGCAACCAATACGATGACCACTAAACAGTTAACCAATGTTGTGATTAGTGATACTGCATCACAATGGAATACCAAAGCGACTTATGTTGCAGGTAGTATCTTTGATAGTGCTAATGGCACTACCGTTGTCCCAGGTACCACAGCACAGTCTTCAAGCTTGACACTGGCAGCAAATGGTGGGACTGGTTATCTACAATTTGTCGTAAAAATTAACGGCGCCAATTAATTGTTTTAATCTAAATTTTTAAGTGGTAACAGTTAGGTGTGACTTAATCACACCTAACCCACCCAACTTTTATAAATTTATTTTGATAAGTGAGAAAGTATTAATGACGAATCATCGTCATAATTCGACTAGATATCACAGCTTGGGTAAGCTTGGCTTACTTGCGAGCAGTATCTTGCTTATCCAAATGAATCCTGCGCTGGCAGCAAACGGTCGTAATATTATCCAAATTGATAATACCGCAGATGCCAACTACGTGGTTGATAGCCATGAAGGCATTGTCAATGCGATGAAATCAAACACGACCCGTGTTCAAGCTTTTTCTTTACCCAAATACGATATTACTCTCACTCAGCCACTCACTATCACCATCAAACCTGGTAATGAAGTCCAGTGGCAAAACACCCTAGAAAACACAGGGACTTTTGATGCCAATGTTGTGGTCAGCTTTAACACGCCCAACACGCTTTCAAACTTCCAAGTCTATATTGATGCCAATAACAATGGCATTATTGATAGCAATGAAACCGAGCTACAGCCTACTATTAGTATTCAAGCAGGTGAGCAAATTCATCTGATTGTCAAAGCATTGACCAGCACCGAGCTTAAAGATGGCGACACAGTCGATGTACCCATCACCGCGGTAGTGCAAGAAGATAACACAGTACAAGCTAGCGCAACGGATAGCTTAGTGGCTATCGTGCCAAGCATTGTATATAAAGACCCAACTTACCAAAACAACCTGAGTCAAACCTCTGCTGGACAGCCTGTTTATATTGAAGTCGGTCTTGCCTACTGTAATGCCGATCCAACACAGGTTGACAATGTATGGCTCAATGTTACTTCTAGCAAAACAGGCGATACCATTCGCCTCAAAGCCGTTGAAACAGGGGTCAATACGGGCAAATACCGTATCTCAGCCCCTACCGAGCTCAATGCCAATGCCATTGCCGATGCCGTCATTCAGACATTAGATGGTGATACGTTAACCGCCGAAGCCGATAAGTGCGAAGGTGCTGATGGTAGCAACACTGGGGTGATTTCAGACAAAATCTTAACATCAATCAATGTTAATAACACTCAAACCGCGTTAAGCATTAGCAAAGAAGCGAATGTCAAATCTGCTGAAATTGGTGATTTTGTCGACTATACTATTAAAGTCACAAACGTGGGTAAAACCGATGCGGCAGACGTGGTAGTCAAGGACGATTTACCCTTAGGTTTTACCTATGTCAAAAACTCGGTCAGAGTGGATGGTCAGAAATACACGCAAGATTTTGCCCAATCTGGCAAGTACATGACTTTGGGTTTAAATGACCTAAAAGTCAATGAAACCAAAAAAGTCACTTATCGTGTTGTTTTAGGGGCTAATGCTGCTTCAGGTACAGGCACCAACATCGCATTTGCAGAAGGTAAAAACTCATTAACTGGCAGTGTCGTTCAATCGCCCTTAGCTGAAGCGCATGTTGACGTAACAGCAGGCGTATTAAACACCGATGGTATCATTATCGGTAAAGTCTATGCCGACTTTAACCGAGATGGCATTCAACAAAAAGCGCAAAATGAACTGGGTGTTGCAGGTGTTCGTTTATACCTTGAAGATGGTACCTTTGTGGTCACAGATAGCGAAGGTAAATACAGCGTGTATGGCATGAAAGCCAAAACCCACGTTATCAAACTTGACCGTACCACCCTACCGCGCGGTGTTGAACTGGTTGAGCAAAGCAACCGCAATGCAGGCGATCCAGGGAGCCGTTTTGTTGACTTAAAATTTGGTGAATTGCATCGTGCAGATTTTGCGATAACCGATGGGATCGACAGCAATGATAACCAAGGTCATGCTGCATTAATTAGCGATTTGCAAAAACGCGCCAAACAAATTGCGATTAAAAACGATGCGTTAGAGCAAGCCATCAAAAAAGACTTGGCTTTAGAGCCTGCTTACACGATTGATAACAACACCAATATTGAAGCCTCTGGCTGTAAAAACCCCAATATCGCTGATGGTCAGATCAACTGTGAATCCGTGATTACTGACAAGACAGCGCCCATCAAAAAAACCGGGCAGCTAGAAGTTCATCCGATTGCCCCTGTCAAAGCCCCTGATATTGAAAAAGCCTTATCGACAGCCGATGACAAGCGTATTGAAGGCGTAACAGCCGATGCAGATTTTTTAAATTTGACCCATAACCAACGTGTCGATAGTACAAAAATCCGCGTTCAAATTAAAGCACCCAAAGGCGCGAGCACGCAATTATTGGTTAACAATCACCCTGTTGATGCAAGCTTGATGGGTAAAGAAGTCGCTTGGGATAAAGAAGGCATCTCAGGTTTTGACTATTATGCAGTGCCTCTTGAACACGGCAACAATACTTTAACTATCCGTGCAACAGATAGTACAGGCAAAGTCGTTTCTAGCAAATCTATTAACCTATATGCGCCTAATCAAATCGCAGATATTACCACGCGTATACACTCACAAGCCATTGAAGCTGACGGCGTTAGTGAATATCAAATTGCAATACGTTTGCTTGATACCGATCATGGTCAATATGCAGGCTCTGCGACTATCACCTTAGATAGTGACATTGGTACGATTGTTTCTAATGATATGGATAAAGACCAAGCGGGTGTGCAAGCGCTAGTGAATGGTGGTGAAGCACTGATCGCTGTACGTGCACCAAGCAATCCTGGTAAAGGTAATTTGGTAGTTAAAGCAGGTAATTTACAAAAAATTATCCCTATCCAATTCGTGCCACAACTACGCCCCATGATCGCAGCAGGTATTGTTGAAGGGGCGATTTCCTTTAACAACCTTGGCTCAACTATTGAATCCGTTAGCAACAATGACGGTTTTGAACAAGAATTACGCAGTCTATCAGGCAAAGATAGCGATAACACCAGCACACAGGGTCGTGCGGCATTTTTCTTAAAAGGTAAAGTGCGCGGCAATATGCTGTTGACTATGGCGTATGATTCCGATAAAGACAAAAAAGATCGTCTATTTCGTGATATTGACCCAGATCAATACTATCCTGTGTATGGTGATGCCTCTGCCAAAGGTTTTGATGCCCAGTCTAGCGAAAAATTCTACGTACGCTTAGACAAAGGCCGCTCATTCGTGATGTATGGCGATATCAAAACCCATATCGACAACGAAGAAGGCTTATCATTGGGTCAATATGACCGTACCTTAACAGGTGCAAAAGCACACTACGAATCCGATAAAGCCAAAGTCACTGCCTTTGCGGCACAAACGAGCTCAAGCCAACATGTCACAGAAACGCGTGGTTTGGGTATCTCAGGTCCCTATCCGACTGGCGTTGACTTTGCTGATTTACTACTTAATAGCGAAACGGTTGAAGTCCTTGTACGTGACCGCAATAACCCAGGTACGATTATCTCTCGTCAAGCGCTCAACCGTTATAGCGACTACGATTTTGATAGTGTTAGCCATGCTATTTATCTACGCGCACCGATTGCTAGCACGGATATTGATGGCAACCCCATTTATTTGCGCGTGACCGTTGAAGCGGATGATGTTGGTGAAGACTATACCATTGTCGGTACCGCTGGTAACTATCAGCTCAATAAACGAGTGAATATTGGCGCAAGTTATGCCCAAAGTGATGACCCCACCAATAACGAAAAACTCTCAGGGGTGAATAGCGTTGTCAAATTTAACGATAAATTAAAACTAATCGCCGAGGTTGCCCATTATGATTCGGATAAAATCAATGACTCACTTGCATCAGCCATTAATGTTCAAAGCTTAAATTCAGAGACATCCGGTGATGCAGCGCGCGTTGAATTGACTTATAAAGACAAAGCACGTGATGCCAAATTGTATTACAACCAAGCCGATGAAGGCTTTACGCCTGCAACTTCACCCATTACTGCTGGGCGTACTGAGACTGGCTTGACGGTCAATAGCCGTATTAATGATAAAACCTTGCTAAAAGCTGAAGCCATTCAAACCAAAGACCACACCAATGACAGCCAACGTCAAGGTGCGACGGTCAGTATTGAGCGTAAACTCAGCAACATCTTGACAGGTGAATTAGGCATACGTTATTACGAAAAAGATGCAAAAGCGGCTTCTATCAATTACCAAGAAGTGGTCAATACAGATGCATTTAATCAATCATTGACTTCAAGCGTGACTAACAATGACAGCAATTATCAAGGTACGACGCTTCGTGGTAAATTGACTGCGGATTTACCAAGACTGAATAAATCAAAAGTGTTTGTCGAATATGAGCAGGATATTGATGATGCTAGCCGTAATGCGTGGAGTGTTGGTGGTGAAACGAGCCTATGGAATAAAGGTCGCCTATATGCGCGTCACGAATTGGCTTCAACCTTAATCGGTGATTATGGTCTAGATAGTACAGATGAACACCAATCAACCATCATCGGGGTAGATGCCAACTATATGAAAGACGGTCAAGTCTTTAGTGAATACCGTGTCAAAGACGGCATATCCTCACGCGAATCCGAAGCGGCGATTGGCTTACGCAACAAATGGAAAGTGCAAGATGGCGTCTACGTCAATACGTCATTTGAACACCTTGAATCTATGCAAGGTGAGAGCGACAACACAGCAACAGCAGCAACGGTAGGTATTGACTACTTAGCCAGTGACAAATATAAAATGAGTGGGCGTGTTGAAAAACGTTGGGGCGTACAAACCGACACTTTGCTGACTAGTTTTGGTTATGCCAACAAAATCAATGATGACGTTACCTTACTAGCCAAAAATATCTATTCGCTGCAACAAGATAATGAGCAAGATAAAAAGCGCACTATTGATCGGTTCCAGTTGGGTGTGGCTTATCGTGACTACGATAACAACATCAGCGACCATCTAGCAAAAATTGAATATCGCTATGACAATAACGGTCTAGATGCAGATAGCCCTTACAAAAAAGAAACCTATATTGCTTCTTTACATAGCAACTATCATCCTGTACGCCGCTTGACTTTATCGGGTCATTACGCGGGTAAATACAATGAATTGACCATGGATGGCATCACCAGTGATAGCACCTCTCAAGTGTTATCCGCTCGCGCCATGTATGACATCAACGAACGTTGGGATGCGGGTATCCAAGCGGGTACCATGTGGAGCGATAATGACTCACGTAATTATTTAATCGGCGCCGAGGTGGGTTATACACCCATGGCAAATCTGTGGGTTTCTGCAGGTTACAACTTCAAAGGCTATCATGACGATGATATCGCCAGTGGCAGCGACAACCAACAAGGGGCGTATATCCGCTTACGTTTCAAATTTGACGAAGATTTATTTAACAAAAAACGCCCTACCGTCAATAGCCGTATGATGCCAAACGGTGAGGTTACAACCAAATGAAAGTAATTTTTATTCAATCAAGCGTAGCAGCTTCGACTCAGTTATCAAAAATACGCTTGTCATTACTGAGTCTGATAGTGATGACTGGTTTGGCTGCTAACACCGCAAATGCGGCATTAGCAAGTCAGGTTTTGCCAGTCAAATATCACGCAGGACAATACTGCCCTAGCGATATGAAAGCATTTGTACCAAAAGGCACGGCTCACAAGAATTTTGTTGCGGATATTTCTTGTATGCGTCAGCAGCTGCAAGCCTATCAAGCGGAGCACCAGCCAATCAATACTCGCTTTCAAGCTTATAAAGCCGATGCATGGCTAAGCTATGTGGGACATGAAGATAGTGAAGCAAGCTTGACTAAAGCCGGTCATTATGCGCTGAACGAAGCATTGAGTATCCTTGAAGCGCTAAAAACCAACCAAGTTGACAAACTGCCTTTGACAGCAGACATTCCGCCTACATCAGGTTTACAGCGTCCCGATCTTTGGGCAAGTCTGTTGACCATTAAACAAACGCCTGCATTCGCCCCGCTCGTCAAAACGGTAGCCGATAGTGAAGTCAAACTTATTTGGGCAGAAGCAGAATTTTGTGAGTTTGGTTGGCGCCATTCTCGCGAGCACTATAATACTGTTGACCGCTGGGTCGCTACGGCTGAATTAACCGCCTTAAATACGTCGGGTGTGGATAAACAAAGCTTTAATGCGTTAAAAACCCAGTATTTGGCGCGCTTAAAGCCGCTTGCTGCCACTAAAAATAGTAAAGAAAGTTGCCGTGGCGCTGTGTTACCTTATATCGAGCTACCCAAAGTTGGCATGGCTGAACCCAGCCCGCAAACTTTGACACTGCCTGTTGTACCTGTTGCGTCCTCTCATTGAATTCAACACTGCGTTCAAACCTGCCATTATACAATTTCTCTGGCTATTCAGATAAGGACTTAGTTGATAGCGACACCACTACTCAAGGGCCTTATGTACGTACGCCTACGCTTTAAGTTTGATGAAAATTTATTTAATAAGAAACGCTCGGCACCTAACCAGCTTGCCATAGCTGATGAGCAATTTACCGTTAAATAAACTAACCAAATAATTTATCTGTTCTTGGCAAAGTTAAGATAGGCGCATAACTCGCTACAAATACCAAGAAGGCGACAATCCAAAACGCTTGAGCCATTGCCAGCGTAGCAAAGTAATAATCAGGCAGTATCCAACCCAATACCACCCTCGCCAACCAAGCCATCGTCATGCTAATAAAAATGACAGTAACGGTTTTGGGCGGCTGATGGATATTACGTCCGGTATGACCCAAAGACACCCGCGACATCATTGCCAGTGTCATTAGCCCAATACCTGATATCACAACGGCATGCATCGCTAAGCTGTGATTGATGATACCAAAAGGGACTAATACAAATAGGAAAAACCCAATCACCATACCAAAAAAGCTTAGCCAAAGTGACCACAGTAGTGGTTTTGACCAAATTTCTGGCAAATACCAGTTTTTAAGTCGTATTAAATTGCTGATCGCAATGACTAGCGCTGCCGTACCGCTGGCACACACTGCCCAACGATAGCCCGTTAGAAACACATCACTCAGCATAAAGGCAAAAAATCCTAACAGACTGAGCTGATCCAGCAAATCAGAATTTTTAACTTTCTGTCGTACTTCCCCACCCGTA
Source organism: Enhydrobacter sp. 8BJ (assembly GCA_902506225.1). Taxonomy (GTDB): domain Bacteria; phylum Pseudomonadota; class Gammaproteobacteria; order Pseudomonadales; family Moraxellaceae; genus Faucicola. Next base: position 2,492,942 of record LR733345.1, read on the forward strand.
GCTATCCCATGTTCAATAAACATTGGCATCACGCGTCTACCGATGGTAAGCACCACGCCAACAATCAAATACAACCCAAATAACAGGCTCATATGCATGCCATTATTATTTTGGGTAAATAGCGCAACATAAAACCAAACCTGTCCGATGAATAATAAAAGCAACTTAGCCACGATACCGATTTGGCGTTTTTGCCGAACGCGATAAATCGGTAAGATAACAAAAGAGGCGCTTAATAACCAAAATATGATATCACTCGCAGCCGCTATCAGCGTGCCGGTGTTGATATTGATGCCGTTGGCCAAAAATAACACTCGAGCCAACGCCCAAGGTACAAAAATTACCAACAACTTATAACCATAAGGCATAGACTGCTGAGTCCAAGCTTTCACGGCGGTCAACAAAAACCCTGCAATCACTGCCAGTGCGTAACCATACAACATCTCATGACCGTGCCAGTAAAACGGCATCATCTGATGCGTACCATCAAATGCAAATCGTGTGACAAATGTCAAGTGCGACCATTTTAGCATCGTCAAAATTGCAAAAATCGCCGCACCTAAAAAGAAAATGCGAAAGCCTAAATTGAGTACAGGATGGGGAGAATAAGGGGGTTTGTTAGGTAATCTGATTTGTTGCATGGCTATGCTCACTTATTAGGGCAACCATCGTTTTAACATTTATTTAAAATATATATTATAGCAAAGTGTAAATGAGAATAGCCGTTAACTTACATATTAAAGATTAACGCTATTTTCATTCTCTCTGCCTCATGCTTTTATACACAAATTAGGTTTTAGCTAAAATTTTCATTCAACAGGTTATTCCACAAATCTAACGATTGAGCGACGACAAAATGTTATAATCGAATTATTAACAGATACCTATGACAATTTGAATCAGGACAAGCCTTTCGATGAGCATTAGTACCAGTAACGCACCTACCAGTCACAAACCCCACGACCCAGCCAATTTTCAACTCACACCCCCTGCCAATTTTCCGTTCAAAGCCATACAAGCGACTAACAAAGTCCGTTTAGCTGACCTGTTAAAGCAGCGGATTTTATTCCTTGACGGCGCGATGGGAACAGAAATCCAAAACTATAAACTCATCGAGGCAGACTACCGTGGTGAGCGATTTGCCAACTTTGGACGTGATGTCAAAGGCAACAATGACTTATTGGTACTGACCCAGCCGCATATTATCCGTGATATTCACCGCTCGTATCTTGAGGCAGGCGCAGATATCATTGAAACCAACAGTTTTAATGGCACGCAAATTTCGATGGCAGATTACGGCATGGAAAATCTCGCTTATGAGATTAACAAATCTGCCGCCGCCCTCGCCCGCCAAGTGTGTGATGAAGTCACTGCGACAAACCCAGACAAACCTCGGTTTGTCGCAGGGGTGATTGGTCCCACCTCTCGCACTTGCTCGATTTCACCCGATGTCAATGACCCGGCGTTTCGTAACGTCACCTTTGATGAACTGGTTGATAACTACACTGAGGCGACTTACGCTTTGATTGAAGGCGGTGCCGATATCATCTTGATAGAAACCGTGTTCGATACCCTAAACGCCAAAGCAGCGATTTTTGCGGTGACGGGCGTGTTCGAGACCATTGGGTTTGAATTGCCGATTATGATTTCGGGCACCATTACCGATGCGTCGGGACGTACGCTGTCGGGGCAAACTGCCGAAGCATTTTATAATTCAATCCGCCACGCCAAGCCGATTTCGATTGGGTTTAACTGTGCGCTGGGGGCAGATGCGTTAAAGCCGCATATCAAAACCTTGTCGGATGTGTGCGAAACTTTTGTCTCCGCTCACCCCAATGCAGGCTTGCCCAACGAGTTTGGCGAATATGACGAAACGCCTGAGCAAACTGCCACCATGGTTGCCGACTATGCCAAATCTGGCTTGGTCAATATCGTGGGCGGCTGCTGCGGTACCACCCCCAAGCATATCGCCAAAATTGTCGAGATGACGTCACCCTTTGCCCCACGCCAGCTGCCAGACTACAAGCCAGCTTGCCGATTGTCGGGACTCGAAGCGTTTAACATCACCCGTGATAGCCTGTTTGTCAATGTCGGTGAACGTACCAATGTCACAGGCTCAAAGAAGTTTTTGCGTCTCATCAAAAACGAAGAATACACCGAAGCGTTGGACGTGGCTCGTGACCAAGTCGAAGGCGGCGCCCAAATCGTTGATATCAACATGGATGAAGCCATGCTAGATAGCAAGGCGGCGATGATTCACTTTGTCAATTTGGTTGCCAGTGAACCAGATATCAGCCGTGTACCGCTGATGATTGACTCGTCAAAATGGGACATCATCGAAGCGGGTCTTAAATGCACACAAGGCAAATCTGTGGTCAATTCGATCTCGTTAAAAGAAGGCAAGACAGAGTTTGTGCAAAAAGCCAAGCTATGTCAGCGTTATGGGGCAGCGATTATCGTCATGGCGTTTGATGAAGATGGACAGGCGGACAGCTTTGAGCGTAAAATCGAAATCTGCAAACGCTCATACGATATTTTAGTTGATGAAGTCGGTTTTCCGAGTGAAGACATCATCTTTGACCCCAATATTTTTGCCGTCGCCACGGGGATTGAAGAGCATAACAACTACGGCTTAGACTTTATCAACGCCACCCGATGGATTACCGACAATTTGCCCAACGCCATGGTCTCAGGCGGTGTGTCGAATGTGTCGTTCTCATTTCGTGGCAATCCCATTCGTGAAGCCATTCACGCCGTGTTCTTGTACCATGCTATCAAAAACGGCATGACCATGGGGATTGTCAACCCAGCCATGCTAGAGCTGTATGACGATATCGAGCCAGACGCTAGAAACGCCATTGAAGACGTGATTTTGAACCGCAACCAAGGCGAGTCAGGTCAAGACGCCACCGACCATTTGATGCAAGTGGCAGAAAACTATTTAAGCGGTAAGAAAAAAGACAGCACTGTCGATTTGTCATGGCGTGAATTGCCCGTAGAAAAACGCATTGAACATGCGCTAGTCAAAGGGGTAACCACCTATATCAATGAAGACACCGAAGAAGCACGGCTAAAATTCCCGCGCCCCTTAGACGTCATCGAAGGACCTTTGATGGACGGTATGAACGTGGTCGGTGACTTGTTTGGGGCAGGCAAAATGTTCCTACCGCAAGTGGTAAAATCCGCTCGGGTGATGAAGCAAGCGGTAGCATGGCTTAATCCGTATATCGAAAAAGAAAAAGTTGCAGGCGAAACCAAAGGCAAAGTGCTCATGGCAACGGTGAAAGGCGATGTGCATGACATCGGCAAAAACATCGTCGGCGTGGTGCTCGGCTGTAATGGCTATGACATCATCGACTTAGGTGTGATGGTGCCTTGTGAAAAAATCCTACAAGTCGCCAAAGATGAAAACGTCGATATCATCGGCTTGTCAGGCTTGATTACCCCAAGCCTTGATGAAATGGTGTATGTCGCCAAACAAATGCAGGAGCAAGGCTTTAATCTGCCCCTACTGATTGGCGGTGCGACGACTTCAAAAGCCCATACCGCGGTAAAAATCGAGCCCAACTATCAAAACGATGCGGTTGTCTATGTTGCCGATGCCAGCCGCGCAGTAGGCGTAGCGACGACCTTACTATCCAAAGAAAAACGCGTCGATTTTATCAACGAGCTGCGTCAAGAGTATGGCGAAGTCCGTGAACGCCTTGCCAATCGCCAACCCAAAGCGGCAAAGCTGTCGTATGCCGAATCGATTGAACACGGTTTCCAATACGACTGGGCGAACTACACGCCGCCTAAGCCCAACCAACTAGGACAAGTCATTTTGGACGATTATCCGTTACAAAATTTATTGCCCTATATCGACTGGACACCTTTCTTTATCTCTTGGGGATTGGTCGGCAAATATCCCAAAATCTTTGACGATAACATCGTCGGGGAGGAAGCCAAAGACTTATTTGCCAATGCCCAAGCCATGATTGACAAATTAATCAAGGAAAAATTGGTCACAGCTAAAGCGGTGTTTAAACTAAGCCCTGCCCAACGCCCAAGCTCAGACACGGTGCAGGTACTCGATGAGCAAGGCCATGTCACGCATACCTTTGAGCATTTACGCCAGCAGTCTGATAAAGCCAGTGGTAAACCTAATTACAGCCTAGCGGACTTTATCAGTCCTGAAAAAACCGATTATCTCGGTGGTTTTACCGTGTCATTGTTTGGGGCAGAAGAATTGGCAAACGACTATAAAGCGAAAGGCGATGATTATAGTGCCATCATGGTACAGGCGCTTTGCGACCGCTTTGCTGAGGCATTTGCCGAGCATTTGCACGAGTTGATTCGTAAGCAATATTGGGGCTATCAATCCGATGAAAATCTCACCAATGATGAACTCATCAAAGAAAAATATGTCGGTATTCGCCCTGCGCCGGGTTATCCTGCCTGCCCTGATCATACCGAAAAAGGCAAGCTGTTTGACTGGCTCGATACCACCAACGCCATTGGGACGTATTTGACGGAAAGCTATGCGATGTACCCTGCGTCTAGTGTGAGTGGGTTTTATTATAGCCACCCAGAGAGTGATTATTTTAATGTCGGTAAAATCAGTCAAGACCAGTTGGAAGATTATGCTAGACGTAAGGGTTGGGATAAAGCTACCGCAGAAAAGTGGCTAAATCCGAATTTGTAATTTAAAGTTAAAGCTAAAAAAACGACAATCTCATGGTTGTCGTTTTTTATCGCTTGGTGTTAATTAGCGCATATATCTCATTTGTTATCTTTACTCTTGTCACACCAAAACATATTGTTGGCATTCGGCTGTGTGTTTTTACCTAAAATCATTGTGGTATAAGTGACCCTTGCACCGCCACCTGTATGAACAATCCAACTTTGCGTGATTTTCAACTTATTATCGTAAAACAGATAATAACGCTCTTTTGGTTAGCATTGTCATGGGCGAAACTCGCGGACGATAAAGTATTAAACACCCTCATGCCATAATTTTAGCAAAGCTATTCATAAAAACTGCCTTCATACACGCTATAATTATTGCTCAATCGCATAATCAATGGTGACAACGAGCCGCACCAATTTATCCACGCCATCTTTATCATACGTCCCGCCATAATCTGAGTCATCGCTGTCAGGATTATGCGCATCCAAAATATTAAATGACCCTTGTGATGCTGAGCGCATCACCCCCACTTTGGCATGACCGGTTTTGGCAAATTCTTCGGCGCGTTTGTTGGCATCATCGGTGGCTTTGGCAATCAAATCATGCTTGATTTTCTCAAGGTCATTGAGCAGATATTGCGGTTTTTCAAACGTCACAGATTCATGGCTGATACGATAATTTTGCACTTGAGCGAGCATATTGGTGATTTTATTGAGTTCTTGACTGCTAATTGACAGCGTTTGGGTAGCTTTATAACCATTTTGGCGGGTGCGGGTTTGTCCCTGCTCATCCACATAGTCTTCATTATACGGCTCAACGCTTATGGGCGTGATATTTTGACTAGATACGCTAAAGCCTTTACTTGCCACAAACTGCTGCAGCGCTTTAAAGTCATTTTTACCATTGGCGAGCGCACCTGCATAGTCCTGTCCCCAAGCGCTGACGCCCATTTGGATTTGGGCAAGATTGGCTTTGTAAGGGGCTTCTGCCAAGCCTTTGACAGTGATTGTACCGGACTGTTTTAGATTCTTAAACTGCGTGCCCAGTACAAATGCCGCGGCGATAAGACCAAGCGCCAAGATAATGCCAAAGATAATCAAGGGTAATGAGTTTTTACTCTCGGTTTGTAGTGGTGGCGTAGGTAAATTATTCATATCTCGTAGACCCTATATTTATTTACTATATTTATTTCAATTCTATAGAGTATAGCAAACAAATATTGAATATTAATGGGATTTTTTTAGCGCGATGGTTTTTGCCAAATTGTCTAATTGCCGCATGGACTGTTTGTTATCCATGGGCTGCTGATAGCGGATTTGTCGATATAGCGCGGCAAGTGCTTGAAGGGCTGCCTTATCGGTGACTTTTGGCTCGAGTCGAGTAAGCCAAGCCAGTACCCCTTCACTATCCTGCCTTGCGAGCTTTTGGTCTTTTTTTGCCAAGCGATTGGATAACTGTACCATAATCCAATCATGTCTATCCCACACCCGGCGGCGGCGCCACCACAGCCACAATCCAAATAGCGCAAGGACGCTCACAAGGGTGACAAACATCACCATCACTTGCTGATAGACAGATTGGATATTGAGCCATTTGAACAGCGATGACTGCTGGCGGTCTTGGTCATAGCCGACCACATCGCGTTGCCAATAGTAGCTAGCTTGGTCAAACAAGCGGCGCGCTTGCTGCAGCATTTGAAACTGCTGATAGCTAATTTGCCCTGCCACACCCTCACCAAACATTTTTGCGCCAGCGTCTTGGGTGACAGTGTCCATACCCTGCTCGACCCGATTGGGTGCGACAAAGCCCGTAGGATCTACACGCACCCAGCCGCGCCCTTGCACCCAAATCTCGCTCCATGCATGGGCATCCATTTGGCGCACTTCCCAACTTTTGCCATCACGCCCTAACTGCCCACCTTGATACCCGGCTACCACACGAGCAGGTACACCTGCCGCTCGCATAAGGTAAGTAAAACTTGACGCATAATGCTCACAAAACCCTGCACGGGTAGCAAATAAAAAATCATCGATGCGATTATTGCCCAAGGCAGGGGGTGATAAGGTGTAGCGAAACTGCTGGCTACGCATCCACTGGGCGATGGCGTTGGTATAGGCAATCGGGTCGTCGCCTACTTGGTGATAGAGTCGCTCGGCAAATTGGCGACTTTGCGGATTACCGCCTGCTGGCAATGCTAAATTGACCTGACGTTGTTGGGTAGATAAGGCTAAATTGATAGGCGCATCATCTAACCAATGCACTTGATAAGTAAACCGCTGATTGACAGTATCCCAATACCGTAGGGTAAAATCCGACGTCAGCCCAATGCCTTTTTGGTTGGTTATCGGATAGTCAAGCCCAAACAACCAATTTTGTCCCGTCTGCTCCAAAATCACCCGATAGTCAGGGATAACGGCTAAGGTAAAGCGTTTACTCAGCTTCAACGTCGGCAACAACCAATCAGCAATCGGCTGGTCGGGCGTCCAAAGCGAGGTGCGAGGATTGGCTCGCCAGGTGGTGCCATCAAAATCAGAAAATACCAAACCGCGCCAATATAAATTTTGTTGGCTTGGCTGCTGATTGCCAAATTCCACCCGAAACGCCAATTCAGTCGATTGACTGAGGTTGGCAAAATCGCCCGGTGACATACTGTCTGACATACCGGTCTTTGCTTGCGCGCCGCTCAAATGCACCGACCATAGCGGCGGCAATCGGGGAAAAAATAAAAACAGAATAATGGTCAAAGGAATGGCTTGACCGACCAATAAGCCAAGCGTGCGGTAGCGTCCCGTGCCATCATCATTTTGCGCAATCATGGCAAACAGCACGACCATCGTGCCAATCGCCACTTGTAGCGTTGTCATCAAATCTTGGTTAATTAAAAACAGTCCTGCCAATACAAACATTGATAAACTCAGCACCACATAGCCATCACGCCTGGTATGCAATTCAAGTAGCTTACTGACGGCACACAATAGCAAAAACGCGATACCGACATCCAATCCAAAGGCAGTACGATAGGTCAAATACAGCCCCACCAAACTTGCAATGAATCCTGTGTACTGTATCAACTGTAATGAGCGCGGACGATACAAAGCATTGGGCAACCAACGTCGCAGGGGTTGCAATTGAAAGATGATAATAAAAAAGGCATACACCGATAGCCAAATGGGTAAATTTTTGACGTGAAAAGCCACAATCAACAGTTGAGACAGCAATATCCACTGATACGCCGAGATTTGGTTTAGGCGCGCAGATAAGGTTAAGCTAGGGCGATTTAGGTTAGGGTGACTCATGGCGTTTTTGCCAATCTTAGCAAACATTGCTGACGAAATGCTTGTCCTTCACCTATTGCGCCTTCACCATCAGGCAGGCGCAATTGAAAAGCGATTTGGCTTTGGGTCAAACTATCCACCCCGTAGCGCAGTTGGCTGAGTTTTTCTTCATGCGTTACCGCAGGCATTTGATAGTAATCAAGCAATTGCTGCTGCCCCACACTCTCCACAAAACGTTTTGACATGAGTCCTTGCCCGCGCGCGACATGCGCCCACGAAATACGCGCCAATGATTCCCCTGGGACATAGTTATCCAACTGGTCAAAATCTTCCTGCCCTGCTTGGGTATGTAAGGCAGCAGTTTGCTCATCATCAGATGGCACAAACTGACTGGCTTTCATCTCATAGCGCAGTGGCGCAGGATACACCCACGCGTATCCTTCAAAAAACACATACGACCAAGCTTGCAAAATCCCTAAGGGATATAGGGTACTCACCGTGAGTCTGGGTAACACAAATTTGCCGCGTTTGTCGGCTGCTAACCATAAGCTGACCTGTTGCGGCGCTTGTATTTGACTGACCATTACCCAATCATTTTGTGCGGACTGTGTATTGGGTTTGCGGTGTATCGGCTGTTTAAAGTCAAAGGCGTTGTTGGCAAAACTTAACCGAATTTGCCGATGCGGCTGACTTGACTCACTACTAATTTGCAGTCGCACTTGCACTTTGTCACCCACTTGTGTATCGCTGATATCCACCAATTTGATTTGTAACCCTGCCAAATGGGCAAAGGTATAATGGATAGTCACCACGAGTAGACTACCTAACAAAAAGCACAAACCCAACACCAAATTATTGGCATAATTAATCCCTGCGACAAAGGTAATGATGAGTAAAAAAGCGTACAGCAATCCTTCTTTACTCAAAAAAATATATACGTTGCGCAGGTTGAGGGTGATGTCGCGGCTGACCGGCGCTCGACGCTTAAACCATGTTTGCAAGTAGTTTTCAAGTCGCTGGCGAATGGCAAACATGATAGGCGCGGGCTCTTAATTGGATAATAAAAATACAGCAATGAGAAAGTTTTTAACGCTAAAACACGTTTACATCATGGTTTACACCAGTACTGGCACTTGGCGTAACAATTGGGTCGCAATCGATTGCGGCTGCTCACCGCCCAAATGATTAAATGGGATAAAAGCTTGCCCCAAGCGATGATCGACGACGGCAGCAAATACCGCTTGGATATCTTCTGGCGTCACTTCATGGTAGCCACCCAAATATGCAAAGGCTTGTGCCGCTTGCTTGAGCGCCAACACACCACGGGTAGATAGGCCATGATAGTCTCGGCTTTCACGCGTTTTTGCTACCAATCGCTGCAAGTAGTCAATCACAACATCTGCGATATATACCTCTTTGGCTTGCGCTTGTGCCTGCTGCAATGACTGGGTATCTAACATCGGGGTAATTTGGCTCAGCATTTGACGTCTATCTTTACCCAGTAGCAACTCTCGCTCTGCATTAACCGAGGGATAACCCAGCGATAAACACATCAAAAACCGATCCAGCTGTGACTCAGGCAAAATAAACACACCCGATTGCTGCGTCGGGTTTTGGGTGGCAATCACAAAAAAAGGTTCAGGGAGTTTTCGCGTTACCCCATCTTGCGACACTTGCCGCTCTTCCATCGCCTCTAACAGGGCAGATTGGGTTTTTGGGCTTGAGCGATTAATTTCATCGGCAAGTAACAGCTGGCAAAATATCGGCCCTGGCTTAAATTCAAATGTGCCAGTATCGGTTTTATACAGCGAAATTCCTAAAATATCGGCAGGTAGCATATCGCTGGTAAATTGCACCCGATTAAACGATAACCCCAGATGGTTGGCAATTGCGTGCGCCAGCGTGGTTTTACCCATTCCTGGTAAATCTTGAAGCAGTAAATGACCATTGGCCAACAAGCAAGCAACCGCCAGCTTCACCACCTCAGGTTTATCCAAAACGATCTCATTAATACTCACCAGCATGGCTTGCAATCGTTGTTGTAACGGCTGATTGTCTAAGTTACCCATCACAGTGTGGTCTATCCTTTAAAGGTTTAAATGTTGTTTATCAATCATGTTAACTAAAAATATCGCTTAAAGGCATAGGCTGCCACTGCCCTAGCGAAATTGTTGTGGATAAGGCATAGCCACAAAGCAATCTAACGAAGCGTCGAAATATAGGCAATAATATCTTGGCGGACTTTGGCATCAGCAATCGGGTCAGAACGCATACGCGTTCCTGGGATAGTTTGTTTTGGATGGGCGATATATTTATCCAAATTTTCCGCTGTCCAGGTCATATTGCTGTTTTTTAGTGCGTCTGTATATTGATAATCGGTTAATAAGGCGGATTTTGCCCCATAAATACGCAGTAATTGTGGGCCTTTCTCGTTATTTCCTGGCTGCAGCTTGTGGCATTTGAGACAAGCTTCTTCGTATTGCTTTTTACCGTTATCGGCATCCCCTTGGCTATAAACCGGCAAGGTAACCGCTGGGCGCTCGGCGGGTGGTTGATGTTGACAACCTGTCGCAATGACGATACAAAGACCCAATCCTAGCATAGGCAATCGGTTTGATTTATGAATGATTGTTTGGTGCATGTTGGCTAACTCGTTTTTACTTTATAAATTCGGCGCTTGGATTTAGCTTGGTTCAGTCTCGATGTGCATGGTGTCACTCGCTTTTTGCAAATAGGCCCCTTGCAAATAACGTGCACCGACTGTCCATGCCGCTGACATGGCAGCAGGGTCTTCAATAAAAGGCATCAAACAACTAGAACCGCGCTCAGTGATTTCGCGCACCACCGTTGCCACGGTATTGACATTTTCATTGTTGCTCAAATCTTTGATATAGCTGCGATCGAGTCGTACCAGTTGCGGCTTGACAAATTCTAATACTTCCATCGCGTTGACTGCCGAGCCAAAATTATAAATACCTAGGTGACAACCTATTTGGTTAAGCGCATTACTTTGTTTGGCTGCCACTGCCAGATAATCCATTACCATGGTTTCATTAAACTGTAACGTCAACACCCCCGGCTCGCTGGTCTCTAACGCTTGCATCAATCGACTCATAAAGCTTGGCAAGGTAGCATCTGCTAGTGATATCGGGCTTAAATGCACTAATAATCGGGCACTGGCATCGACCTCATGACGGTAACGTTTTAAATCTTTACAGGCTTGAATTAACACCCAACGGTCGATTTTATCCATTAACTGATGCCTGATCGCCACTTCTAAGAATTTATCAGGTGCCATTAAGCTGCCATCGGCTAGCGGCAGGCGTAAAAACACCTCAAACATGTTACTGACATCGTTTTCAACGTCATAAATCGGCTGATATAATAATTTAAATTTGCTGTGTTCTAGCGCATCACGTAGCGATTCGTACAGCGCACTGTCATCACTGCTGGCAAAACTACTTGGGTCATATAGATAGAATAAATCTTTATCGTCGTTGCTGTCTTTATTGGCTTTGGTTGCCATGTCGACGGCTTGGATGACACGGTTAATAAGACTATTGGTATCAGGTGCACTGGCGTTGACTAAGGTTGCACCAATGGCTACTGTGGTCTTAACCGTACGATGACCAATTTCAATAATGGTGCTATTAATATCGGCAACCAATTTTTGTCCCAATGCCGTCAAATCTTGTTGTCGCATATTAGGGATAATTATCATAAACATGCTATCATTAAAACGGCTCAAATAGCCATTTTTCACCCGCTCTACCCCAATAATCTCAGTGAGATGTTGCTCAAGAATATTGGCAACGGCAACCACCACCCCATCAATCCCTTCAATCCCCACACTGGCATGAATTTTACCAATATTATCGATTCGTAACGCCATCAAACCCACAGATAGGTTTTTTTCAACAATCACGTCACGCAGTCGGTTAAACAGTCTTTCAAAACCATGACGATTAAATAGCCCTGTGATTGAGTCAATGCGTTCCATTGCCTCAAGTTTTTTGGCAAGCTCAGCGCTATTGGCTTGTTCGTTGGGCTGGATAATCACTTGTAGACACGGCTGACTATCATAGGTAGCAGCCGCTAACTGCAGCTTAGCCGCGAAGGTGGTATTATCTTTTCTCACACTTTCAAATTTAAATTCGACGTTTTTACGGTTGCCTTTTTCAAAGTCTTTTAAAAACGTTTTAAAATCTTGGATATTGTTGCGCGCAATCAAGTCAACAACGGGTATCCCTATCAATTCATCGAGCGTTTTAAACCCAAACATTTCAAGATAGGGCTCATTGGCATAAATATGTAAACCATCTTCAATATAAGCCACTGCACTCTTGGAGTTTTTGATAAGAATATTGGCACGCTGTTCGGCATCGCTCAATACCATTTTTAGGCGCTCAAGCTCGCGGACGAGTTTATGATGCTCGTGTTCACGGCAGATACGAATGGCCATGCGCAGTAACTTATTTTTGCGCAAAGCATCCGCTGCACCCCAATAGGTATATAAAGGTAATAACTTATGGGTTTTATCAGGGTCGCTAACAAGCTGGGTCTGGGCTTGCTCATTGGCAGTTAATGCGCCTGGGTAATCAGTCGCGTCATCAGGCAACAAAGCGATGACGGGGATGTGAGCATCGTGGGCTTTTAAAATCTCTTTGACGTCTTTAAACGATAAATCATACGCATTCCCCATCAAAATAATGTCCCAAGACTGGCGCAATAACTTTATCAGCTCGTCTTTGGCATCCAAAAATCCTAAATTAACCTGTTTATAATAATGTTTTTCTAGTAATCCAACCAAATGTTCGGCATACAGCTGGTTATCATCAATGATTAACAGGTTGAGTTGTTTTTGTTTTTGCATCGATTCACTATCCCATTAAACGCTTGGTTTATAGAGCCCTAAGCGAGCTATTATAAGCGAATTTTTTGATAAATTATTTATAATATTAGATTCAATTTCTTATTATATGATTAATCAATCAAAACGGCTATAAAGCGATGAAAATCTTTTATTTTTAATGGGTTAGATTTATTTTGACAACTTTTGTTGCCATTTTTTGGTGGTTAAAACTGAATTCTCACAAAAGCGTATTCCTCGATATCATCAGTCATATTAAGTAGCTCAGTTAAACGCACGTTAATTTCTTTGTTATCAATACGTATCACCAGCTTGTCTGCCACTTGGTAGCCAAAGCGCGCCATCAGTAAACGGGGCTGGCTAGCAGCGTTGTTTGGGGCGGTTGGAATTATAAATGCCGCAACAAAATGTGGCTGACGGCTACCGGCATTTTGAAAGCGCACGCCACAGGGAATCGCATTTTGACAATGCACTTGCACTTGTGCCTCAATTTCCAAGTAGGTCTTGTTGGTTGGTTGCCCAGCGGGCGTATCGATAAAACCTTGACGGTTATCTTTAATGTAGCCGAGCTGCCAAGTTTTTGCGCCATTAACCTTTCGCAGCGCAATTAAGCAATTGACTTGCAATTGCCTCAGCGGATGATAGCTATCGCCACGGCTGCTGCTTGGATATGGGTCAACGATTTGATTGGCGTAGCTAAACACATGGGACAGGCACATGGATTGGGGATTTTCTTTGTTCAGCTCGACAACAGTATATTTTTTAAGATACTCAGTATTTTGAGCTTTGGGTTTTAACCGCTCAGGCAGCTCATTGGCCTGAATGAGATTGCCCAAACTGGTTTTATTGGCAAGCATGTAGTGGATATTATTAAAGCTAAGCACGACTTCACATTTTGAATGGCTATGATAATACTCTGCCGCTGGTTTTAACCCATCTTGCAGATTATTCAATATCAATTTGGCCTGACGCGCGCTATTTTTTATCTCAGTATCGGTGCTGATTTGACCTTGGGTAATGGTTTGATGCAAGCGTTTAAATAACCGACTAAACATCACAAACAGACAGTTGCTAGTTGCTGCAAAGGGATTGATTGTATCCTCGACTTCTAGCAGTTTGGGCGGTTGGTTACCTTCTAAATCAATATACAGGTAAGTTTTTTCAACCAAATCTTTACTGATAATAAGCTCTTTTATCAACTGGGTACTTACTTTTTGAATGGCTAAAATATCGGCACGTCGACAAGCATACGGATTGGTGACCGCCACCGTCAAGCAGTGAAAATAGATATCCTTAATCGATAGCGGTGCGCCCTGTTTACTATATTCATTGGCAGAATGCAGTTTGACTGGCAGGGTGATAGATTGCCAGTCATTGGTGACCGCAAATCGATAGCAGGCATTCAGATATTGCCAAATCACCTGTGTATCTTTACGATAGCCGATGTGTTTTTCAAACAGCGATTGGCGCAGTAATAGCATGATACTATATAGGCAGCGCTGAATGACTTGGGTGGGGGTAAGGGATTGAGATTTACGGCGAAATAAGCCAGTGATGCCTTTTTTATCAGCCACTTCAGGGCGAGCCGCCGCACGTTGCCAAATGACATGGTAGAACATGATGCTTAGATAATGCACCGATAATACGGTATCTAAGCCTTGCTGTTTTTCTTCATCCAAAATCCCTGGCTGGGTTTGGTAATTCACCCGTAATTTGCCGATTAATACGCTGACGGCTTTATTAACCTCCTCAAACAAGGCAAAGCGTTTGACATCGTCAATATCGGCAAACATCAACTGGTTTATCACGAATTTATATTCGTCATACATCTCACACGCCGACATACGATTAAAGTGCATCTGCCAATCGGTTGTATCCTGAAATGAACTCTGGGTCACTTTAAGTTCAATAGGACTGGTCGGTGTATCGTTTATATGCTGTAAGAAATCGTCTAGTATGAGATCCGTAACCATTTTTTTGCATCCAAATGCACAACATTTTTCGACTTGTTTAACAACAATAAATAACACAAAAGTCATATTTTATCTAGCTATTTTAAGATAATTGCACTATTTAACAGACAAATAACAGCTAACCCCTTATTTAGTTGTTTTTTTTCAACAAATTTTAGTGGTGATACAAATCAATGGGTGTCTTAAATGGTTTATTAGGTAATTCTCGTACTAACTTTGGCACCAAGTAGCCAGCACATTTAGCGAGTAATTCCCAGTACAGCGCGACTGCTTGCTCATCTGAAATATAGAAATGGCTCGCTCCGGCAACTTTATCAAGCACATGCAAATAATAGGGTAAGACGCCCGCTTGCCATAATTTTTCGTTTAAGCTTGCCAGCGTATTTGCATCATCATTAATCGACTTGAGTAGCACGGTTTGGTTAAGTAAAGTAACACCCGCTTTTTTTGCCTTACCCAAAAATATTTGTGTTTCTTGGTCGATTTCATTGGGGTGATTGGCATGAATGACCATGACGATGTGACAGCGGCTGTTGGCAAATCGCGCAAGTAACGGCTCATCTAAGCGCTCAGGAATCATCACAGGTACACGGGTGTGAATACGGATGGTCTGCACTTGCGGTAGTGCTTCAAGGGTGGTAAAAATCTCCAATAAACGACGGTTGCTCAGCGATAACGGGTCACCACCGCTTAAAATCACTTCATTGACCGCGGGGTGCGCTGTGATGTAGGCACTGATGGCTTGCCAATCGTTTTGCGTTGGTAGATTCTCGTGGTAGTCAAAGTGCTGGCGAAAACAATAGCGACAATTGACCACGCAAGCTCCGGTGACAGGAATCAGCACCCGTGATGCGTATTTATGGATAATGCCTTTGACCGGATTGGCGTGTTGTTCATCGAGTGGGTCGGTGACAAAGCCGGTGACTTGTACCGTTTCTTGAAACGTCGGCAACACTTGCTTAAGCAGCGGGTCATGGATATCGCCTTTCACCATTTTTTGCACAAAGCGGCGTGGCACTTTTAGCGGAAATTGACCGACCTGACTATCAAAACTATCCATCGGCAAATCCAACGCTTGCGCTAATTCAGCAAAGCTCGTGATGGTATCAGAAAACGCATTTTGCCAGTTTTTTTGTGTCGCCAAATAGTTTATCATATAGTGTTTATCCAATTGTCAATGCCGCTTGCTGATAACGCCTGTCGCTGATAGGGTTACCGCGTAGGCAGCGCTTTTTTAGCAAATTGGCTATTATACAAAGATTTGATTTACCTCGGTTATTTTTTAGTCGCAACACCTTATTAGGAAATTTTATGGCAACTTACTCAACCAATGAATTTAAAGCTGGCTTAAAAGTCATGCACGAAGGCAATCCATTTGCAATTTTAGAAAATGAATACGTTAAACCAGGTAAAGGTCAAGCATTCAACCGCGTCAAAATGCGTAACCTAAAAACGGGTAAAGTATTAGAAAACACCTTTAAATCTGGCGATAGTCTTGAAGGCGCTGACGTTGTTGATACTGAAATGAACTACCTATACAACGATGGCGAATTCTGGCACTTTATGCACCCAGAAAGCTTTGAGCAGCTACAAGCTGATAAAAACGCGATGGGCGATGCAGCAAAATGGTTAAAAGAAAATAGCAACGAAGAATGTACCATTACCCTATTTAATGGTGTGCCTTTAAGCGTTGCTGCGCCAAACTTTGTTGAGTTAGTGATTACTGAAACCGACCCAGGTCTAAAAGGCGATACATCAGGTGGCGGCGGCAAACCTGCAACCCTTGAAACAGGTGCAGTCGTACGTGTGCCATTATTTGTCCAACAAGGCGAAAAAATCAAAGTCGATACCCGCACTGGCGAATACCTATCACGGGTACAATAATATATATTATTACCAAGAATTTTGAAAAAATAAAAGCCCAACTAACTGTTGGGCTTTTATTTTTTAACATGTGATTGAAAAAGTTTTTGTCACGCTGTCATACTGACGTCGCATTATGCGATAAATCATAAAAATCATTCGTCAAACGCGCATGGAAAAAATGATTACCCAAATAGAACAACAAATGAAATAATTCATCAAGATAATCAAACTAGCGTTAGCTCAAACCGCTAAAATACAAAGACAGATTAAAAGGCAAGTTAGCATACAAATACCAATATAGACAACTCAAGGATATATCATGCCAGAACTCACCCCACCAGAAACCAGCCCTGTCATCACCCTTGAAGCGCCACAACCCGTTGCCGTTGTGCCACAAGACGAAGCCGACCAAATGGTCAAACTTGACCTAACCAAAGTGCCTGAACTTGATGCCAAAGTGAACGATTTTGTGATGCATGTATTACAAACCCCTGTCAACACGTCTGTATTCGATGAGAAAGTCAACGCCATTCATCAGCTGGGTAGTGCCGAAATTCGCGCTTCAGCGCAGATTGCAAATCGCATGCTTGATCGTCCTGCCAAAAGCATGGATAAAGCCTTATTTGACAACTCCCCGATTGCCAAATCCTTGACTGAGCTACGCAGCGTGGTCGAAGACCTAGATCCAACCCGCCAAGGTTCGCTGTCAAGTCCACGCAAATTTTTGGGCATCATCCCAATGGGCAAATCCGTGCAAGACTATTTTCGCAAATACCAATCTTCGCAAACCCATATCAATGCCATCATCGAAAGCCTGTATCACGGCAAAGATGAACTGATGAAAGACAATGCCAGTATTGAGCAAGAAAAGGTCAATATGTGGGCACTGATGCAGTCGCTCCGTCAATATATCTACGTCGGTAAAAAAATTGATGAACGTCTAGAGCAAAAAATCGGTGAGCTTGAAGCCACTGACCCTGAAAAAGCACGCGTGGTCAAAGAAGAACTGCTGTTTTATGTGCGCCAAAAAAACATGGATTTTTTGACTCAACTGGCGGTGAACATCCAAGGGTATTTGGCGCTCGATATGATTCGCAAAAACAACTTAGAGCTTATCCAAGGCGTTGACCGTGCCACGACGACAACGATTGCTGCGCTACGTACTGCGGTGATGGTGTCACAAGCGCTGAGCAGTCAAAAATTGGTGCTCGACCAAATCAATGCGCTTAACTCAACGACCAGTAGTTTGATTGAATCAACGTCAGTCATGCTCAAACGCCAAACCGCGCAAGTGCATGAGCAAGCCAGTGGCAGCTCAGTGGACTTGGAAAAACTGCAAAAATCCTTTAGTCACATCTATGATACCATGCATGCGATTGATGTCTTTAAGGTCAAAGCACTGGGCAATATGCAGCAAACGCTCCATGTACTGACCCAAGAAGTCGACCGCGCACAAACCTACCTTGACCGCACCAATCGCCAAACGGTGAGTGAGGTTGCCAACGAGCTGCAAATTGATGAGGATAAATTGGGTAATGTCAAACTTTAATTCCCGTTTGATTTGACTATGCGCAACCTCACGGATGAGTGCGGTTTTTACTGTTTATCACCATCTTTTATCAGTAATAATAAAAGGATAATTGATGACAACTAACGAGCAAAAACTATCAAAGTGTCAGTTGGTGAAGACTACTCTTGCAAAGCAAAGTTTTTGAAAAACAAAGTATTTTTAGGCTAAAAAACACCGCCATGATTGCGGTGTTTTTACTGAAACATAGCTTTAGTCACATGGGTTTAGTCAGACAATTTATTGGGTAATTTTGCAACCACTTGCGCGACCGTGTTATCTAGTTGACTGCTATCGCTCGGCATCACTGTGATATGAGCGATTTTGCGACCTTCACGTTCTTCCTTGTCATAGTTATGAACATGCACGCCTTCAATAGCAAGTACATCAGTAAGTTTTGGGTATTTGCCGATGACATTTAACATAACTGATGGTTTAACAATTGACGTATCGCCAAGTGGCAGTCCTGCCACCGCACGCATATGATTTTCAAATTGGCTCGTCACTGCGCCTTCAATACTCCAGTGCCCTGAGTTGTGCACGCGGGGTGCGATTTCATTGGCTAGCAATTTTTCAGCGCCGCCTTCAGAAGTCACAAATAATTCTAACGTCAGCACGCCCACATAGTTTAGGTGTTCGAGCAATTTTTTGATATTACTTTGGGCTTGTTCGGTCAATTGCTCGACGTTCGGCGCAGGTGCGGTTGATTTGGCTAAAATACCATTACTATGTTCATTTTGCACGAGCGGATAATAGCGGATTTCACCGTTTTGGGCGCGCACTGCAATAATAGATACTTCGCGCTCAAAGTGAATAAAGCCTTCGGCAATAAGCGGCGCTGTTTTGGTTGCGTCGCCAAGCTCTGCCCACGCGGTGTCGATTTGGTCAGCGGATTTGACCACAAACTGCCCTTTGCCATCATATCCCCCGCGTGTGGTTTTGAGTACCAAAGGCAATCCCAATTTGGCGGCGGCGGCTTGGATATCGGCTTTGTTATGCACTGCCATAAAAGGCACGGTGGCGATATCTAATTGATTAAACAAGTTTTTTTCATTTAACCGATCTTGTGCCACCGATAGCGCAAATGACGATGGGTACAAGGTTTTGGTCGATTCCAAAAACTGGGCAGGTTTGAGCGGGGTGTTTTCAAATTCTAAGGTAAAAATATCGCAGCTTTGGGCAAAATCTTCAAATTGCTCGCTACTAAACACTTTGCCCAGTAAGCGTGCGGGGCAATTGGCACTATCTTCCAAAAACACGCAGCGGATACCGAGTGGCAACGCTGCTTGCGCCAACATCATACCCAGTTGTCCGCCACCTAAAATCCCAATGGTTTTGACTGGATAATTGGAATGATTGATGGTATAAAAATTGGCGGTTTGCATAGGCATGGTGGCAACTCTTTTTGATAAGTGAAACACAGAAGAAAAATTATGGTTAATTATAAAGGATTTGCCCACAAATAAAAAATCCAAGCACAAAAAAACCCATAAGTCTTTAGTCTTATGGGTTCAACAAATCAATGAATAGGCTTTACGCGTTAACTATAATGCACGGGTTCTTCGTCATACACATTGGCATGCCACTGCGAAAGCTGCTTTTGCATTAAGGTTTGAATGGCCGCATGAATCATGCTTTGACCAATCAACTGGGTATCATCCCCCAATAGTTCTTTCACTTTGTCAGAAAATTCAATGCTTACCAAGTCTTCTGACTCGTCATTCGAGGTACGTAGTACCATCTTGCCATCATCTTGCTCGACAAACTCCAGCATCATCGCTTCTGCTTTGGCCTCCTTTGCCGCTTGCAGTAGGCTTTGGTAATCTGATTTTGTATCTTTTTGCATCGTCGCTCCTCAATCTTTTATCCGCCCCAGTGACTATTTTGGTTACTACCTTAGTAACTATCTTATGAACTAGCGTAATCAACCTGTTAGTCACCCTGTCATATCGCTTTAATCAACCTAAGCATGGTTTAACGCTTGCATCTTTTTAGAAGCTTGTTGACAGCTTATTAACAGGGTTTGGCATATTGCATGATTATTAAAATGGCGACTTTAACGGTAAAAATCAAGCATAATTTGTGATATTAACACAGCGACTACAATGCATAATACTTAAGGGTTGCTGTGATAAATTATTAAGCGACCCGGTGAAATTACAACAACTGCGGAAATACGCTTTTTAAGCCGCCAACAAAAATCTCTACTGCAACGGCCGCAAGTAGCATCCCCATGATACGATTGAGCACATTAAGCCCGGTATCACCTAAAAAACGACTTACCTGCCCCGCTGCCATAAAGCTTAGATAAGTGATAATACTGATAATCAAACCTGCAGTGATAATCGCTAGCATATTAAAATAACTATGCCCGCTCGCGGCATAAATAATCACGGTAGAAATCCCACCCGGACCAATCACCATCGGAATCGTCAATGGCACCACGGCAGATGCCGCCCCTTGAAACGCCACGCCATTTAAATCCCCGGATTTGCCGACATGCGGTTTGGCAACATTGCCAGCGCCATTCATCATGCCAATGGCAATAATCAATACCAAGATACCGCCTGCGATACGAAATGACCCAAGCGAAATCCCCAGCACCTTTAAAATAGGCTCGCCTGCCAACGAAAATATCGCGATGGTCACAAACACGGTAATGGCTGAAATCAGTGCAACTTTGCGAGTTTGCTGTCGATTGGCGTCTTTGGTGATATCAATAAATAACGATAACGCGGCAAATGGATTTACCAGTACCACCAGCGCCAAAAATATTTTTAAGACTTGAGATTCCATGAGTATTGACTAACTTGTTGAGTGAATAGGAGAAAATAGTTATGGTAGCATAAATTTAAGTAAGCAAGGTTACGGCGTTAATCCGCTTAGCGCTACCAGTGCGCATGATAAACCTGCACAATAAGCCCGAAATTAATGGTTTTCTAACGTTTGGGTGATTTTATCAAGATTTAGACTATCGGACATGGCATTAAAAATCTCATAGTATTTGCCTTGCTTGCGGTATAGTTCATCATGCGTACCTGTCTCCACCACGCGCCCTTGCTCGATGACCACCAAATCATCAGCGTCAATAATCTGCGCGATATTGTGCGACACGATAATCACCGTGCGGTTTTGTTTGATTAAATCCAAACTGCGCTTGATTTGCTGGCTGGCAATGGCATCTAGACTTGCAGTCGGCTCATCCAAAAAGACAATTGGTGGATTTTTGAGAAACATACGTGCCAGTGCAATACGCTGCTGCTGTCCACCTGACAAGGATTTGGCTTCGCTTTGGTAGCCTTTGGGCAGCTGGGTGATTTGTTCATGAATAGAGGCTTGTATTGCTGCCTGCTCAATCTGAGTCTGGCTGGCAGTTAAATCGCCATAACGAATATTTTCTTCAATAGTGCCACCAAAAATATGGTTTTTTTGCAACACCAAACCGATTTGTTGGCGTAGTTCATGGGTATCATAGTCTTGCAAATCCTTGCCATCGAGCAAAATTCGCCCCTGCGTGGGCTGATAAAATTTTACCAACAGATTGATAATGGTGCTTTTACCTGCGCCGCTCAACCCGACCAATGCAGTAATTCGGTTGCGCCGAATGCCAAAGCTGACATCTTGCAAGGCTTGGTTGCCGTTGGGATAAACAAAATCCACGTGCTGAAGTTCGATATCGCCCTGTACCGTCGCAGGATTGACACCGCCTACCACTTCGATTTGGCTATCATCTTCTAAGATATCAAAAAAACCTTCGGCATAAGTCAGGGCATCATTTACCTCATCGTAGATACGATGCAACTGGCGAATCGGCGATGCCACGTTTTGAAACAACAACACATGAAACATAATCATGCCAATGGTCATCTGCCCATCAAGCACAAAATACGCGGTTAAAATAATAACCGCTACAACACCAATCTGCTCGATAAAGCTTTTGAGTGCATCATAGCCAAAGCCAATACCGCGCGTTTTAAGTTGGTTATCAGTCATCTCTTTTTGAATAGCAAAATGTTTTTGCGCTTCAATCGGCTCACGGACAAAGGATTTGATCACGGTAATAGCGTTAATCAGCGAAATGATTTGCTCGCTTTTGCTCTCCCGGTAGTGGCGCATCTGCCGACGAAAGCCTTGCAAGCGCGTGGCTTGTTTTTGACTGATATAAAAATAAATCGGCACAATCACCAGCCCTACTATCCCCACCCACACATTGGCGCTAAACATCACTACCAACGCTACCATCGCATTGGCAAATAACGGCAACATATCAATAAAAAAGTTTTGCACCAAACGCGTCAGACTACTAACACCCAAATCAATGCGCGTCTGCAGCTTACCACTGTCGTTATCAGGATGGGTATAAAACCCCATGCGGTAACTTAAAATACGCGCCACGACTTTTTGCGATAAATCCCGGGACAAATTAATACGGATTTTTTCACCAAAATAGCGCTGTCCAAAGCTGATTGCTGCGTATAACAGCTCTTTGAGCAGTAGCACGATGCTAATAGTCGTGAGCAGTTTTGCACCTTCCTGCCACGGCTCGCTGAGCTTGAGAATCTCGGTCAAATGATCGACCGTGTAACGCAGTACAAAAGCATTGACCTGTGCCGCGAATGAACCAATCACCGTAAGTAGCAGCGTCGCTATGATTAATGAGTGATAAGGTTTTGCAAAAACGGATAATTTTTTGATAATTGACCATAGCACGGCACTGCGCTCGCGTTTGTTGAGTGATGTCGGTGCAGGTTTGGCTGGCAGTGTCGACTTGTTAGGGAGCGATGGATTAGGCGATTGATTAGGCGATGGGTTGGGAAGATTTGGCAAGAGTGGCTCACAAATGATTTTTCAATACGTTTGGTGGTTTAATATCTTTGGCAAAAGTGTAAATAAAACAAGTGCGTTTTAGGTAGTTGGTAATTGTTGCATTCTTGTCCATGCGAAGCTTTGCCCCACAAATCATAAAATAATTTTATGATAATTATTATTATTTATGAATATTTATTATGATTTGAAGCTTTTAGTGGGAAATACCTTTATACTGAGCGGACTTATTTTTACCTTTCCCTTTTTATTTTAGTTAATAGCCTATTAAAAGGATTTCAGCGTATGCCATTATCATATAAAGCCCCCTTGCGTGATATTCGCTTTTTAACCAATGAAGTATTTAATTACCCCGAACACTATAAAACCTTAAAATCTGGTGAAAATGCCGATCCTGAAACCGTGGATATGATGCTTGACAGTTTTGCGGATTATTGTAGCAATGTGTTGATGCCACTGTACCAATCAGGCGATGCTGAAGGCTGCCATTTTGATAAAGGTGTTGTCACCACGCCAAAAGGCTTTAAAGAAGCTTATGATATGTTCGTTGAAGCTGGGTATCAAGCCATACCGTTTCCTGAAGAATTTGGTGGCTTGAATATGCCAATGTCTGTCAACCTCATCAAAAGTGAAATGATGGGCACAGCAAACTGGGCATTTGCCATGTATCCAGGGCTATCGGTGGGCTGTATGAATACCATCATGCAATACGGCACCGCCGAGCAAAAAGCCACTTATATGCCAGCCTTGGTAGAAGGTCGTTGGTCGGGCACCATGTGTTTGACTGAGCCACAATGTGGTACCGACTTGGGTCAAGTTAAAACCAAAGCCATCCCACAAGAAGATGGTACTTATAAGATTAGTGGTACCAAAATCTTTATTTCAGCCGGTGAACATGACTTAACGGAAAATATCGTGCATATCGTTTTAGCACGCCTACCCGATGCGCCTGAAGGTACTAAGGGTATTTCGTTATTTATCGTGCCAAAATTCTTGGTCACAGAAACCGGCGACATTGGTGAGCGTAATCCAGTCAACTGTGGCTCAATTGAGCACAAAATGGGTATCAAAGCCTCAGCAACTGCGGTACTCAACTTTGATAATGCGACAGGCTATTTAATCGGTGAGCCGAATAAAGGCTTAAAAGCCATGTTTACCTTTATGAACACTGCCCGCCTAGGTACAGGTATGCAAGGCTTAGCGCATATGGAATTGGCTTTCCAAAACTCATTGCCTTACGCCAAAGAACGCCGCTCAATGCGTACGCTATCAGGTACCAAAGAGCCAAACCAAGTGGCTGATGCGATTATCCATCATGCCGATGTTGCGCGCATGCTACTCACCCAAAAAGCCTTCTCAGAAGGGGCGCGCTCAATGATTTATCACGCATCACGCTATGCTGACAAAATGTTTGAAGGAGCGATGCTCGGTGACGATGCTGAGTTCCACAAATGGGATGATAAATTGGGCTTTTATACCCCAATACTTAAAGGCTTCTTAACTGAACTAAGCATTGAATGTGCCAAACACGGTATGCAAATCTACGGCGGTCATGGCTATATCAAAGAATGGGGCATGGAACAAATCGCCCGTGATGCGCGTATCTCAACCTTGTATGAAGGCACCACAGGCGTACAAGCGCTTGACCTATTAGGTCGTAAAGTGTTAATCCAATCCAAAGGCAAAGTGCTGCTTGATTACACCGCCAATATCATGAAATGGTGTAGTGAATATGCACTAGACAAAGGCATGCGTAAATTCGTTTGGGAATTGACCAAATACTGTGCAGAGTGGAATACCCTCACCACACGTATCATGTTGACGGCGCGTAAAGACCGTGAAATCGTCTCAGCGGCATCTGATGATTACTTAATGTACTCAGGCTATGTCATCATGGGCTATCACTGGGCACGCATGGCGGCGGTAGCGTATGACAAGCTCAAAAATGGCGGCAGCGAAACCAAAGAATTCTATGAAGCCAAAATCAAAACCGCTGAGTTCTATTTTGAAAAACTATTGCCACGCGCTTCAGGTCACTCAGAGAGCATGTTGGCACCAAGCGAGTTAATGGCGATGGATTTAGATAGCTTTAATTTCCTAGACTAATGGGTTAAACTTGTTGCGCCATTTTGCAAAAAGGCTGCTCAACCTTAATGGGGGCAGCTTTTTTATTGCTCAAAATTTTAACACATACAAAAGAATTGATTATGGAATTTACTGCTTTTTCGCGCCAAGTCATTGACCAACTAGAATCGGATATCACAGCCTACCTCCAAGCCTGTAAGTTACCCTCGCCGCTGCATGAAGCAAGCCTATACGCGATGACCAATGGCGGCAAACGGGTACGTCCTTTACTGATTGCAGCAACTTTTGCCACAGTAAAAACCGAAAGCAGTCTTACCCACCCATCCCATCAATTATCTAATGACGTGCGCCGTGCCATGATGGCGGTAGAGTGTCTACACGGCTATTCGCTGGTGCATGATGACTTGCCTTGTATGGATGATGATGCGCTGCGCCGAGGGCGCCCTACCACCCATATCGCCTATGGTGAAGCCGCTGCGATGCTTGCCGGTGACGTGCTACAGACCTTGGCATTTGAAGCCCTGACCCATACGTATTTTGGTGAAAACAGTGAGTTTGCTACCCCACTTTCTGCCGCCTTCGCGCCGCGAGCCCGGCGGATGGTCATGGGGCAAATGCTGGATTTAAATGGCGAACACCAACAGCTTAGCCAAACTGAGCTTGAAGCCATCCACCGTGACAAAACAGGCGCGCTCATTGAAGCGTCCGTCTTGATGGGTGCCATCTGTGCCAACGCGACTGACAGCGAACGCCAAGCACTCAATAGCTTTGCAGAGCAGATTGGTTTGGCTTTCCAAGTACAAGATGATATTTTGGATGTGACTGCCGACACCAAGCAGCTTGGCAAACCTGCAGGTAGTGATGAAAAATTGGATAAATCCACTTATGTCAAACTACTGGGCGTGGCAGCTGCCAAAACCTACGCGCAAAGCTTATTTGATACTGCTAAAAATGCGGTGATTGCTGAATTTGGCGATGATAACTATTTGCTCGATTTGGCGGACTGGTTGTGGGCGAGAGACAAATAGTCATTTTTTCCTAAACCCAGCAAACAAGCCTTCATGGTTAATTTTTGGCATTTTCATGGTCACAGTGTTTGACAGCAAATCATGTAGCGCCAAGCCTTGCTTATTGACCCATGCGAACCAATAATTAAACAATAGCCCAATAAACATACTAAAATACAGCGCACCCACCGACTGGTGGATAAGATAGCCTATCATCCCGCAGACCACCGGCAATAAACACGCGGCTAATATCCGCATCATCGATTGCCGCCAACTTAGCAATGAGCCATCACGGTTCATGGTTTTAAGCCGCCAAGTCTGCATCCCAAGCGTCTGCCCTGCCTTACGCCAAAATACCCCATAAAACCCGACCAAGATAATCACGAACGCAGGGATTTGCACAACATTACGATACCATAGCGGTAATGTCGCCGCTTGCTTCATATCTGTCCCTGCCAAACCTAGCAGTTTAGTCCCCAATACAATCAGCAGCATCTGCACAAAAAATAGCATCGCCAAAATCAACATGCCATCATACAACATAGCAATCAGCCGAGTAGCCGCTTTTGCCATCACCGGTTGTTGTTCTGGCAATGGCTCTGATTGCATAGATTGCGGCTGGTTGTTGGTCTCAGCTGTTTTTAACATTGGGGTTTTGGTCTTAGGCATAGGTATGGCGGGCAAATGATGGTAGTGGTAGCGAAATTGTAGCCTAAATACAACCAAAAGGCTATGACTCAAACGCCAACTAGCAGCGCATGGCTTAGATAAACATAACTAGGATAAACATAACTGGGATAAACACAATTGGGATGAAAATGGCTTAGGCAATAGTGAGGCAGTGATGAAAAAAACGGAACGGCAAAATAACCCGCTGAGTAATTTGGGGCAGAAAAATAAAACATAAAAGAAATCGCCTAAACTCAAAGAGTGGCGATTAATTTTAACAAAGTAATTAGTGGTGCGCTTGGAGGGAGTCGAACCCCCGACCCTCAAGTTCGTAGCCTGATGCTCTATCCAACTGAGCTACAAGCGCTTAACTAATGTCTTCGTTTGAAGTGGGCGCTATTATAAGTTAGAATATTTATTTTGTCAAACTTTATTTTAAATAATTTTAAAACTAATTTTGCTTCAATAAATGGCGGTGACGGAGGGATTCGAACCCTCGATACAGTTTCCCGTATGCAGCCTTAGCAGGGCTGTGGTTTCAGCCACTCACCCACGTCACCGAATTGCTCTTACTTATCTATAACACCGTACAATAATTTTAGTCAATGTCGCCATTAACCTCAAGCATTGTGGGTGGGCATTATAACAAACCAATCCAAATTTGCAAGACTTTTTAAAAAAATTATGTGAGAATAATTGCAGCACCTTGGCAGTGGCACTGTGCCTAGCTATAACGCCTACCTATACAACCCAATCGTTATGTGATAATCTGTTTGAAAATAATGATTAAAAAAACCATTTAACCAATCCTTTATGAGGATTGATAGCCAGCCTGTGAAAATCTTATGTCAACCCCTGCTACCCTTGCCCCTATTTTATTACCTAGCATGACACTACGCCCCACTGTATTGTGTTTTTCGGGGTTAGATCCATCAGGTGGCGCAGGCTTGCAAGCGGATATTGAGTCGATTGGGCAAGCAGGGAGTCATGCAGCGATTGCTTGTACCGCAGTGACCGTTCAAAGTTCACAGCAAGTTTTTGGGTTTGAGGCATGCGCAAGTGGGCTGGTAAGGGCGCAAGCACTGGCGGTGCTTGATGATTTGCCTGTCAAAGCTATTAAGTCAGGGATGCTTGGCACCACTGAAAATATTGCAATGCTCGCGCAGCTTTTCACCGATGGCAGTATTGCAACAGGTACGCCGTATGTGCTTGACCCAGTACTGGTAGCCAACAGTGGCGGTGCTTTAGGCGACAAAGACACTTTGGTGGCTGCCTTCGCCCAGTTGACCCCTTTTGCGACCCTAATGACCCCCAACAGCATTGAACTGCGTGATTTGACAGGCATCGACAATCTACATGCCGCCGCCAAAGATTTGTGTCAACAAGGTGCCAAAGCAGTGCTAGTCAAGACGTCTCACGATAGCCAAGCCGCTGGTATCGAGCAGTATTTATACATTAATGACAACCAAACCTGCCGACTGGCATACCAAGCGATTTTGCCAAGACTGGCGGGTGAATATCATGGCTCAGGCTGTAGTCTGGCAAGTTATATCGCAGGTCGTTTGGCACTGGGTGATAAGCTTGTGACAGCGGTACAATGCGCAGATATTTGGACACAACACGTGCTCAAAGTCGCTGACATTGTCCACCCTCATGGTCAAAGAATTCCCAAGCGCTTTCATTACAACTCAATACTAAGTCAGGCAAGCTAGTATGGGATTATTATTGGAGTGGTCGATTGTCAAGACGTTGCTATGGCAGCTAGGTGTTATTGCCCATTTTCTCATTACGCTTTGGCTAGTTGTGCGGGTTATTCAACAGCAGCGCCGCCAAAGCGTAGCAATTGCTTGGATTGCGGTATTATTTGCCCTACCTGTTGTTGGCATCATCGGTTATATGTTATTTGGTGAAATCAATATTGGGCACCAGTACCGTAAGCGCAGTTTGATGGCGCAAAAATTACTGCGTGACTTTGCCAATGCCCAGCAGATTGATTTTAATGAAATTTCCAAAAATTTAGACACCGAAGCACGGCAACTGAGTAATATCGCCCTACTAAAAACTGGGCTTGGCGTGTATGACCATCATACGCTGACGCTGATGACAGACGCTGACCATATTTTTGCCAGTTTATTAGCCGATATCCGTGCGGCAAACACGATGATTTTGCTGGAGTTTTATATTGTGTCGCCACAAGGCCGGGTGATTGAGTTATTAGAAGCCTTGATGGAGGCTACCCAGCGCGGCGTATCCGTGCATTTGCTCGCTGATAGCGTTGGCAGTCATGCGTTTTTTCGCAGTTCGTGGGTAAAAAAACTCAAAGACGCTGATATCTTTGTGCATGAGTCGCTGCCCGTAGGCTTGTTAAAAACCATTGTCAAACGCATTGATATCCGCAACCATCGTAAGCTGGCTATTTTTGACAATTGCTATGGCTATACGGGAAGTTTTAATCTAATCGACCCCGATTTTTTCAAACAAAACGAGCATGTGGGCAAATGGATTGATGTCATGATACGGGTGGAAAGTCATGATACCGTCAATTCGGTGAAAGCCATGTCACTTGTCACGACCACGGATATCAGCGCAGAAACCAACGCCAATTTTTCAAACCTTGAAAAAATCGTTAATCGCTTTACCAAGTCGCTGTATATTGACACCTCAAAGCTGCATCATCGCAAATTACAACACGAGGCTAACGCTCGCGGGGCAGGTCAAAACGCTAACACGCGTGTCCCTAATCCGCCCCTGCTTAAAATTTTGCCGCTGCAAAGCAGCCTACAAGCTTACCCATCGGTGAGTCAAGTCAGCTTGCAGCTGATTCCATCGGCGCCAGAATTAACGGAGCATGTCATCTACGAAACCTTGGTGTGTGCGATTTTTGCCGCCAAAAAACAAGTGGTTATTACCACGCCTTATTTTGTGCCAGATGATGCGCTGCTGCTTGCTATGACTACCGCTGCCAAGCGTGGGGTCAAGGTGATTTTAAATGTACCCAAAAAAGTAGATTCACTGTTGGTACAGTTTGCTTCACAGGCTTATTTTGACCCGCTGTTATCAGCAGGGGTGCAGATTTATTTGTTTAATCCAGGCTTGCTACATGCCAAGATTTTGTGCGTGGATGACGATTATTGCTTGTTTGGTACCGTGAATATGGATATGCGCAGTTTTTATCTGAATATGGAGGTGAGTATGGCAATTTATAATCGTACCATGACCCAACAAATGCTCACTTGCCAGCATGAATACCTGCAACAAAGTGAGCCATTACAGCGCGATGGGTGGCAGCAGCGTAGCTTTGGGGCAAAATTCTTGGACAACGCTATTCGCCTGTTTAGCCCACTGCTTTAAAGCTTACTCATTTAATCGTCGTTTGCCAAAGACTATAGGGTTACAAAGACTAGAGGGTTAATAAATAAAAGCCTACGGTTTGTACCAAGGTTTCTAGCAAAATAATCAAGAAAAAACCCAGCATAGGTGCCAAATCAAGCATACCTGTGGCAGGTAATACTTTGCGAAACGGCTGAATAATTGGCTCACTAAGCAGGGTGAGCAGGCCAAAAATCGCTGGCATTTTTTGGGTAAAAAGCATCACCCAGCCCCCGATAAACGAGCCAATAATGATGTACTGACACATTCTTAAAAAATCAATCAGCAAGGTCACCGCCGCCACAAAAAACATCATGACAGGTGAAAAATGCCGCGATAGATAATCGATCATGGCTAAGTTCACCTCTGGCATATAAAACAGCCCAATATTTTGACTATCAATGCGCATCATGCCAAGCACGCCCCAAATAAAAATCATCCGCAGCAAAAACAGCAACACCAAACTTGCGGTATTGATTCTGCCATCGCCAAGGGTTGGGAAAATACGTCCAAACACATCGACAATGCGTGTCATACGATAAATGGGTTTGGCAAACGCATCCTTTGCAGTAATGCCAGCAAACTGCAGCATAAATCGAAAGAAAACCAGTATCATCGCCGCTGCGACAACGATATCAAACAACCCTGCCAAAAGATTAGTCATGCCCTATGTTTATCCTTATTTGCTGCTTACACACTTGTTAACGATAAGCCGTTAAGATAGTCAATTAAAATTTGCTGTTGAAGCCAATGTTATAGCCAAATCGAGTTATTTGCCAAACGCTTGGCTTAGCTCACGCGAGCGCTGTTCACATGCTAGCATGGCATCGGCAATAATTTGATGCATTTTTTTGTCATCCATCACTTCAATTGCCGCTTGGGTAGTCCCATTAGGCGAGGTCACTTTGCGACGCAGCTCAGCTGGCGTATCATGACTGGTCAATGCCATTTGCGCTGAGCCCAATGCCGTCTGCATCGCCAAAGCCGTTGCTTGGGTTTGGGTCAGCCCCAATTTTTCACCCGTGGCAATCATGTTCTCTAACATATAAAAGAAATACGCAGGCGCTGACCCTGAGATAGCGGTCACAGCGTGCAGTAGCTCTTCGTCATCTACCCATAACACCAGTCCTGCCGCGGACATCACTTGCTGCGCGAGTTGTTGCTCCGCCTCGCTAACCCCGGCTGTCGCATACAAGCCTGTAGCACCCATTTGAATCATCGCAGGGGTATTTGGCATCGCCCGCACTAGCTTGACTTGCGTCCCCAACCATTCGGCTAAACTATCGGTACCAATCCCTGCGGCAATTGAAATAACCACTTGCTCGCCCCAGCTGTCTTTGACAGGCAGTAACACATCTTTAATGACCTGCGGTTTGACGGCTAGCACAACCACATCGGCTTTTTCGATGGCGTGCTTGGTATCGTCGATGTTGCTCGCATCGTAGGTATTTAAACTTTGGGCTTGAAAATCCGCTAACTTCTCGGCATCGGTTTCTACCACATGCAGTAGGCTAGTTGGTTGACCCTTTGCTAATAGCCCTGCAATGAGTGCCGATGCCATATTACCGCCACCAATAAAAGCGATATTAAGAGAAGTTGTGGTTGCCATAGATGTCCTTTGTAGTCATTTTTTTGGGGTGACGAAAGCAGTTAAAAGAAAGTAGTTAAAGGGTTCGCCCTCGCTATTATTCGCAAATAAGTCTACCATACCTACTGCAAATTTTGATGACAAATTTACACAGTGTAAATTGGTGTGCATGGCGCAAATTCAAGGGATTCATGGCGGTTTCATAACCTTAATCCATGATAATCTCAGTCTATGACAATCTTAAATCAATGAGATTCACTCATCAAGACTGTCTGTCCAAACCAATTGCCACGGACAAGGCGCTTTGGTAGCCAAATTCAGCTCATCGGCATCTGCCAGCCAAACACTGATATTTGGCAATAATAAAGCAAGCCGTTTTGGTATTTGAGATGCCGTGAGCACCTTTTCTTCGTCGTCATTCATGATGACCACTTTGGCAAATTGTCGCTCCCAGCTAGGAATATCAAATCGTTGGCACAGTTTTTTAAACGATTGGTGAAACGATTGTGACAATAATTGAAAAGACTCATTTGGCAAAACGGCTCTGCTAGCAAGCGCCAATTCTAGAGACAGCCCCACAGATAATTCCTTAGATAATCCCACATCAGCAGTCAAATTGGCTAATACCCTGTTATCTGATTTGCCATGAATCGCCTTCACGTAATCGACATCAAGGCGATATAACGTATCGCGGTATTTTCTAATTTCAATCCCCTGCCACTGCAAAATGGCTTGCTGGTCTGTTTGCGCTGATTGTAGTAACTGCTCAATTTGTACAATCCATTGCCGAGTGGGGGCAAATTTTTGTGAGCCTTTGACCCAATGATGCAATAGGTTAAAGCGTCTTGCTTGGCTCAATGATTTTAGATTGGGGATATGCAAACATTGCTGATGACTTGTCCAGCCATTTGGCAACTGGCATAGCGCCAAATCTTGTTGATATTGCTCCTCGACTATATGCTGCGCTTCGGTTAGGTTTTGCTGGGTGCGGGTGATATTTTGCACTAGTTTATGAAAGCGCTCACCCAGGAGTGGCAAAATCTGATTACGTAAAAAAGCGCGCTGATTAGCTAAGCCAAAATTGGTAGGATCATCGACATAAGGGATATGTTGCGCCGCTACAAAGTCGCTAATCTCATCACGCGTTACCCCAAGCAACGGACGCCATAACCAAATGGGTGTGCCAAATTCATGTTGCACCGCAAACGCCGTCATGCCTGTCAGCCCTGCCAACCCTGTCCCTTGGCATAGGTTCATCAACAAAGTTTCCACCTGATCGTTAGCGTGATGCGCCAAGGCAACAATGGCATTTTCGCCTACAATCTGTATGATGGCACGATAGCGAGCGGTTCTGGCTTGTTGTTCATTGACTTGTTGTTCATTGACTTGTTGTTCATTGACTTGTTGTTCTTGGCTGATTGCGCTATTGGCGGCATAAACTTGCTGCGATTGCCAATCGATACAAACGCTGTCATAGTCAATGTGGTGCTTGTGGCAATAGGCTTCTACCAGTTGTTGCCAGTCATCACTGATTTTTTGCAATTTATGGTTGATATGAATGACATGAATCGGTAGTTGTAGCTGCTGACAGGCGAACAGTAATGCCATCGAGTCTCGCCCGCCACTGCACGCAATATAAATTTTAGTGGCAGCCTTGGGGTGCGGGTTAATATGGGTTTGATAACTTTGTTTAATCGCTTCAATGACAGGTGACATACAGACAGATGACATAGGGATAGACGACATAGTGCTCAAGCTCATGCGGCAAGAGAAAAACAAGGGAATAAAACAAATGGGATAAAATAATGGGCGCCCCAATAAACGCCCATGGGTCATTAAAATGGGTTAAATCACTGACAATCAAGCAGAGGCTTTTGGTAAGGACACCGTAGAATTAAAGCTCATCAATTTTTCATAGCGTTGTTGCAGACGTGTTTGCTCATCAAGCTTTACCAGCGACGCTAGCTGTTGCTCAAGCGTGGCTTTAAGGTTGGTCATAGCGACATCGCTGTTGATATGTGCGCCCTCGCCTTCCCCGATGACTTCATCAATTAAGCCAAGTGATTTTAAATTTGCTGCACTGAGTTTCAACGCCTCACTGGCTTGGGGCGCTTTTTCAGCCGTTTTCCACAAAATCGATGCACAACCTTCAGGCGAAATCACGGAATAGATGCTGTTTTCTAGCATATTGATACGATCAGCGACACCAATCGCCAATGCACCGCCTGACCCCCCTTCACCGATTACCGTGGCAATCACAGGCACATTTAAGGATGAAAATACCGCAATACTTTGGGCAATCGCTTGGGCTTGACCACGCTCTTCTGCACCCACGCCAGGATATGCGCCTTGGGTATCAATAAAGGTAAACACCGGCAATTTAAACCGTTCTGCCATTTGCACCAGTCTAACCACTTTGCGGTAGCCTTCTGGGTTCGCCATACCAAAATTGTATTCAATACGCTCACGGGTACTGCGACCGCGATGTTGACCAATCAGCATGACAGGCTGGTCGTTAAACATCGCCATACCCCCCAAAATCGCTTTGTCATCGGCATACGCGCGATCCCCTTGCAGCACATCAAATTCCGTGAACAGCTGGTTGGCATAATCCAAAAATAATGGTCGTTTTGCATGACGTGCAAGCTGTACTTTTTCCCAAACACTCATTGTCGTTATTCCCTTGTTTTACTGCAACTGTTGTCATCTCAATATCGTATGACAGACCTAAACGCTTAACTTTATTTAAAAATTTGCTTAGCCAATAGCTGGCTCGTAGGTAGTAATGGATAAGCTCATGCCCCACTTTTGCCAAATATCAATTTCATCTTGCAAATCTGACAGCACAAGACTTGCGTTATCATCCGCTAAATTTACCGAAACTTCCCAAGTATGGTTATCTTTAGCCGCTAGCTGAATCGGTAGCGTATCATGTTTGCTACGGCTACGATGCACCAGTACCGCTAGGCGTAAAATCAAAGTTAAATACACCAGATTGTCACCGCCCACCATTTTGACTTCATCCAAACTATCAGGTTTTAATTTACGGCGATGGTGCATCACCAGCTGCGACAAGCGGGTTTTATCGACTTGTGAAAACCCGTCAATATCCGAATTTTCTAGCAAATAGGCACTGTGCCTGTGATAGCTACTATGGCTGATGGCAAGACCAATTTCATATAAATAGGCACCACGGCGAAGTAAATCCGCGTCTTCTTCATCAAGCCCCAAGCGATTTCTCACTTGGTCAAACAGCTGCTGCGCGGTACGTACCACACGTTTTGCTTGTTTTCTATCGACCGAATAACGCGTCATCAAGGCTTGTACACTGCGATCGCGTACATCTTCACTGGCAAAACGCCCAAGCATATCGTACATGACACCTTCACGCAGCGCACCATCTGAATAAGAGATGGTATCAATGCCCAAAACATTCATCGCTGCGAGCAGCACCGCGACACCAGCCGGCAACACTGCTTTACGGGTGTCTTTAATGTCGGCAAAATCAATATTGTCGATATGCTTTGCTTTAATTAGTAATTTTTGGATTTCTTTGACACCGCTGTAGGTCACCCGAGCATTTTCATCGGCAAGTCCAAGTTGCAGCAAAATTTGATTGACCGCTTTAATCGTGCCACTTGAGCCCGTGACACTGTCCCAACCCGTTTTTTGGTACAAACGACTAATACCCAGCACTTCTTTTCTCGCCGCAGCAATCGCTTTTTCAAACGCTTTTTCGGTGATAGCACCATCGGCAAAATAGGATTTGGTAAAAGCAACACAGCCCATCTGTAAGCTTTCGGTCAAAATCGGGTCAAAGCCTTTGCCAATAATAAACTCCGTCGAACCACCCCCAATATCAATCACCAAACGTTTATCGGTACTGGCATTGGTATGAGAAACACCCAAATAAATTAGACGGGCTTCTTCTCGTCCTGCAATGACTTCTAAGGGTTTGGGTAAAATTAAATTGGCTTGTCGAATAAATTCATCCGCATTCTTGGCTTGGCGCAGGGCATTGGTCGCCACAATCCGTAACCGCTGTGGTGAAACAGCGTCTAGTCGTCCAACAAAACGGGTCAAACAATCCAGCCCGCGTTTTTGTGCCTCAAGCGACAAATAGTTGTTTTCATCAAGTCCAGCGGCAAGCTGCACTTTTTCTGACATTGATGCTAATTTGCGTACTTCCCCATGGTCCAACCGTGCGATGGCAAGATGAAAGCTATTTGAGCCAATATCAATGGCGGCCATAAGTTCGTTGTTAGCAAGTAAGTCAGGCATATTTCACTTATTGTTGGTTAAAGTCAATAATTCGATTAAACACCATTTTACGCATTTTCACCCTTGAGTAAAAGCCATTTTATTGCAACTGCAACTTTTGCATCCCCCCATGCCTGTCCATCGGTGAAAAAAACTGACTTTAATATTTTCTAAAAACTTCTATCGTTACAATCATTTAGATACGATTAGTTAGATGTCATTAATGTTTCTTATCATAACTATCAAAACAATTAACCATAGCCATACCCTGTTTTGGGGTTGTGTTATGCTAAGATGACCCTATCATAATAATCACTATAAAGTAATTTGCCGTTGGGTGTCTGTTTAATAGATTTCATTATCCTATCATTGCTTCTATCACTGTTTGATTGTATCCAATATTAAGATTTTTTTATTAGGCAAAAACAAGCACTGGGCAAAAACAAGCGTTTGGGTCATCACTTAACCGTAATCCAAAACCTAACAGTTAACAACATCAACACATAAACACGTAAACACGTAGGAGTTACTATGTCTTCAGTTATTCATGCCGATGAAGGTACTTTTGAAAAAGCAGTACTACAATCAGATACCCCAGTATTGGTCGATTTTTGGGCAACTTGGTGTGGTCCATGTAAAGCCATCGCCCCAGTATTAGACGAGCTTTCTTCAGAATATGAAGGTAAAGCGCGAATCGTTAAAATCGATGTTGACCAAAATCCAAACCTAGCCGCACAATATGGTATCCGTAGTATCCCTACCTTATTTATGTTTAAAAACGGTGAAAAAGTGGATGCCACTATGGGTATGCAACCAAAAGCGCAATTGACTGCCCTTATCAACAAACACCTATAATCGCTAGGGTAACAATCACCAGCGTAGGTTAAATTGAATTTTTATATTGGTAACAGTGTCTTTGTTGATAGTTACCAATGATATTCGCCGCGATTTTGATACTTAGCAGTAAAAAAATCGCGGTTTTTTATGTCGATACATTGACAAATGAATATGTCAAGTCGTATAGTGTGTTTCACAAAATAACTATCTTATCGATATGCTTAACGTCACGTTAGCAGGCATCTACTATTATTTGGTTTAGTTGGTATTGTCTGTTTGCAACGCTTAGTTAATCATTTCAAACGTTTCTAGTTTTTTCTCTTTATATTCTCTTCACCCCCTACTGTCTTAAAACGATGCAGCGCCTTTACTCGACTCACGTTTTGAGGTGGTTCAAAATTAGTTATTGATGATTTACCTATGAATTTGACTGAACTCAAAAAAAAATCGATTGCTGAATTGTTGTTGATTAGCGAGCAAATGGGTCTAGAAAACATGGCCCGTAGTCGCAAACAAGATATCATTTTTGCCATTTTAAAAACCCACGCCCGAAACGGTGAAGCTATCTATGGGGATGGCGTGCTTGAGATTTTGCCCGATGGCTTTGGTTTTTTACGATCGTCGGAAGGCTCTTACCTAGCAGGTCCCGATGATATCTATGTGAGTCCAAGTCAAATTCGCCGCTTCAATCTCAAGACGGGTGACTCAATCGCAGGGACTATTCGCCCACCCAAGGATTCTGAGCGTTATTTCGCCCTATTAAAAGTCAACGAAATCAACTTCGACACCCCAGACCGCTCTCGCCACAAACTGATTTTTGAAAATTTAACCCCACTTTTCCCCACCCAGCAGCTTCGCCTAGAACTGGGTAACGGTACCACAGAAGATTTAACGGGTCGTATCATTGACTTGATTGCCCCGATTGGTAAAGGTCAACGCTCGATTATTGTCGCCCCACCAAAAGCGGGTAAAACTGTACTGCTACAATCTATCGCGCAATCCATCACCAAAAACAACCCAGAATGTTATCTCATCGTGCTGCTCATTGACGAGCGTCCTGAAGAAGTGACCGAGATGCAGCGCACGGTGCGTGGTGAAGTGGTCGCATCGACCTTTGATGAGCCGCCAACCCGTCACGTGCAAGTCGCCGAAATGGTGATTGAAAAGGCCAAACGCTTGGTTGAACACAAACAAGACGTGGTGATTTTACTCGACTCCATTACGCGTCTAGCTCGCGCTTACAATACGGTTTTGCCTTCATCTGGCAAAGTACTAACGGGTGGTGTCGATGCCAATGCGCTAGAACGTCCAAAACGCTTTTTTGGTGCCGCGCGTAATGTCGAAGAAGGCGGTAGCTTGACCATTATTTCAACCGCTT
This sequence comes from Enhydrobacter sp. 8BJ, assembly GCA_902506225.1. Classification (GTDB taxonomy): domain Bacteria; phylum Pseudomonadota; class Gammaproteobacteria; order Pseudomonadales; family Moraxellaceae; genus Faucicola. The sequence goes on from LR733345.1 coordinate 2,531,179, forward strand.
TGATTGACACAGGCAGTACCATGGATAAGGTGATTTATGAGGAGTTTAAGGGCACAGGTAATCAAGAAATTACCCTTGAGCGTGACATTGCCGAAAAACGGGTATTCCCTGCCATCAATATCAAAAAATCGGGCACTCGCCGCGAAGAACGGTTGATGGATGAGGCGATGCTACGCAAAGTCTGGATTCTGCGCAAACTGCTGCATCCCATGGATGAACTACAAGCCACTGAGTTTTTGCTAGAAAAACTTAAAGACTCAAAAACCAATGATGAATTCTTTGAGCAAATGACGCGTAAAGATAAATCTTAATTATGTTAACTCTTAATCGTATTAATTAGCTGACTCATAAAAATAAAAAAGCTCAACATTGTGTTGAGCTTTTTGTTGGCATCTTTTTTATTCGCCTGCTTTGGGCTTAAATCGCACCGTTACTTAAATCGCACTGCTACTTAAATTGCACCACTAAAAGTATCGCATTGATTGATATCACCCGATTTTAGACCGCGTGAAAACCATGTCATACGTTGTTGGCTAGTGCCATGGGTAAAACTATCAGGCACCGCTGCTCGACCACTGGCTTGGGCCAAACGGTCATCACCGATTTGCTCCGCCGCATTAATCGCTTCTTCAATATCGCCTTGCTCTAAGAATTGAACACGTTGTTGGTTACGGTTTGCCCAAACACCGGCAAAACAGTCCGCTTGTAGCTCTTGACGCACTGATAAATTGTTGGCTTGTGCTTCAGTGGCACGGCGACTGGCTTCATCTACTTTTTGGCTAATACCTAACTGATTTTGTACATGGTGACCCACCTCGTGAGCAATCACATAAGCCTGTGCAAAGTCACCTGCTTTACCTTGGTTTTGTGCATCACCTGAGCCATTTTGGTCACCTGTGATACCCAATTTTTGGCGCATTTCTTGGAAAAAACTGGTATCAAGATAGACGCGTTGGTCAGCAGGACAATAAAAAGGCCCTGTGGCTGAAGAGGCGTTACCACACCCCGAACGTACCATACCATTAAATAACACCAACTTAGGCTGTTGGTATTGCATATTGTTTTCACTAAAAATTTGACCCCACACTTCTTCCGTGTCTTTTAACACCACTGAGGCGAATTTTTGGTCACGGTCAGCCGTTTGCTGGTCAAGGGTTTGTTGACCACCACTATTGCCACCTGTGATTGCAGAACCTGTTTGCATCGCAGTCATCGGGTTCATACCAAACACCAGCCACAAAATCAAACCAATGATAATACTACCGATACCGCCACCCACGGCTTTACCGCCGCTGACCAATACATTCGAACTACCGCCACGATCTTCCCACTTCATACCAATACCTCCTTAAATATTGTCTTGCTTTTATAATATGCTCATATAGTTTGCTTATTTTGGCATTGTAGCATTTTGCCTAAAATTTACTGTATGAAATCGTAGTTTTATACAGATTTTTGACAATAAACCCTAACAATATACCACTAATGTAACTTACTATTACCTATCTAGAATCTGCCAAACCTGATTAAAATTAACCATTTATTGCTATAAAAATTTATTTTTTAGGTATTGTTTAATCCAGTACTGGAAATAGAAAAAATTTTGTAAATTTACAAAAATAAAGATATCCTCGCCAGATTTTTATGCGTATAATACGTCATTTTCTGCGAAAAGCTAAAAAAAGATATCTTTTTCGTACGATATTAATAAGTCTAAAAAGTTGTATTTGTGATTACGGTGTTATTTTGTTACAACCTTTTATCAGATTTATTATATTTTTTTATACGAAAGTTATTTTATCTTGACTAAGTTTCCGCTACAATATTGCCAGTTTCATGTCCCGTGTGTCTTTAATTCTAAATAAACGCTTTATTTAGAGTATCGTTGAGTGAATACGGGGTTATTTTCTTTAGGAGAACACGTAATGAACGTTAAATTAATCGCTGTATCAAGTTTAGTTGCTGCATCTTTAGCTATGACTGCATGTAGCAAAAAAGAAGAAGCTGCACCAGCTGATGCCTCTACCACTGCTTCAACTACAGTTGCTTCATCAACTACTACCACTGTTGAAGCTTCTGCACCAGCAGTAACTGCATCTGCTGCAACTGTTAACGCTTCTACTGTTGTAGTAGAAACTGCATCTGCTGCTGCACCAGCTTCAGCTGCTGCTGACGCTGCTAACCAAGTTGCTGATGCTGCCGCTTCTGCTGCTGCAACTGTTGCTGACGCTTCTGCATCTGCTGCAAAATAATCAGTTTTTTAAACTGAACAAAAAGGAAACCCGAGCGGTTTCCTTTTTTATGCTTAAAAATTTTATGGTTAAAAATTTTGTATGGCATAAATTTTTTAACACTATTTAGATATTAAAAAATTTAGATATTAAAAAAGTGGGTCATTGCCCACTTTCTTAGCTCTATAGCTTTGCTAGCCAGCTGATTTTTTTACCTAATTGGCTTTTTAGCTGGATGATTTTATTGTTTGACAGGGGTAGCTGGCATAAACTGGGCTTGGTTGACGTCAGTGCCATTGGCTTGATGTTGGGTTTTTAGTGATTTTGCTACTTCTGGCGGCATATAATTCTCATCATGCTTTGCTAATACTTCGCTTGCTACAAAAGTATTGCCTTCAAGCGCACCTGTGGCGACCACGCCCGAACCTTCGGCAAATAAATCTGGCAAAATGCCTTTATAGGAAACCGGTACAGTCGATTTAAAATCGGTGATTTTAAATTTGACATTGAGCGGGTCTGTGCTATCTCGCTCGACACTACCACGCACGACCATGCCCCCTGCTCGGATACGGGTATCTTCAGGTGCCTTGCCTTGACTAATGGCTGTGGGGTCAAAATAATAGTCGGTTTGTTGCCCCACCGCATAAATCACAAGAACGACGGCAACGATTGCGCCAAATAAGGTTGCCATCACCCACATTAATTTTTTTTGTCGAACTTTATTCATCGCTTTTTTTCATCTCACTTTTGATGAACCACACTCTACGGGGCTACTTGTCTATTATAACACCGATTAGGACGATAGATACTATTATCCGCTGCTCTTAGCAGTACGCTGATGACGCTGTTGCTGGCGCGCCTGCTGGGTAGTAATATCTCGGTAGGTTGCTTTACGCTGACTACGACTAAAAAAGACAAGCGCGACAATGCCTAGTAAAGTCAGTAGCCAAGTTGACCACACATAACTACCATGCCCACCCATGGCGATAAACTCGGCAAAATTATGAAAATACGGGCTCATTAGTGACCTCAGGTCTGGATTTAGGTTTAGATAATGAATTGATGCTATAGGATTAAAGCTATCGCTAGTTAAATAGCAGTGCTAGAGTTTAACAAGAATGCTTTAACGATAATACTTTAACGATACAGCCGTTTGCACTCATCAATCACCCACTGTTTGCTACTTTCACGTTGCAAAATCAAGGTATTGGTACGATAGATGGTAAGTGCAGCCACCAAAAAATAGCTGCCTAACATCATCAGTAATAACGGAATATACATATCAGGCGGCATTTTTGGACGCTCAGTTACGGTAAATGTCGAGCCTTGGTGCAGGGTATTCCACCAGTTGACAGAATATTTGATAATCGGCAAATTAACCGCACCGACAATCGATAAAATCGCCGCCGCTTTACCACGACTGGCGGTATGTTCAAATGCGGCAAATAGTGCCATCACGCCTGCGTATAAAAACGCCAAAATCAGCATGGAAGTTAGACGGGCATCCCATACCCAGTATGTGCCCCAAGTAGGCTTTGCCCAAATCGAGCCTGTAAGTAAACTTAACACACAAAGAATAAAGCCAATCGGCGCAATCGCTTGGGCAACCAAATTGGCGGTTTTAATTTTCCAGACCAAAAAAATCACCCCCAAAATTGCCATACCCAAATAAATTGACATGGCTAGACTGGCAGTGGGGACATGGATAAAGATAATGCGATAACTATTGCCTTGCAAATAGTCGGGTGGTGCAAATGCCAAACCCCAAATGGCACCCACCGCTAATAGTAGCGCAGCAATGACAGCTAAATATTTCACCCAAGGGGCAAAAATACGATAAAATTCTTTGGTGCCAACAGTTTTAAGAAACCCTTGCCAAAGGTGAGAAAAAAAGCCAGTTTTGCTAACGTTTGGGGTAATTTCTGCCATGGAATGCGCCTTGCTTTTTTTTCTAAAATGAATGTAAGCCATCAATAATAAGATATTTGTTCGCTTATTTTACTGGTATTTGGGGATTTTTTCATCTAAAAATCATCAGCTTAACCAAGCCAGTTTTAATGAAAATGCAATCACAAAAGGCGTGACGATGACTGCCAAAATACTGCCCGCCAGTAATAGGGCTAAAATCGGATAACCGTTAAGCCCCATGGCAAATTGCCCCACTGCCCCCGTGGCAAAAATCAGCACAGGGAGCTGCATCGGTAAGGAAATCAATGGCACTAACACCGCGCCGTTTTTCAGCGATAATGTCAAGCTGCTGGCAATCGCTGATAAGCACAACAAAATCGGACTACCCACCAAAATTGAAGCACTCAGGGCAATGGCTGCTTGGCTGGTCAAGCCAAAAAGCGGCATCGCCAAAAATGCGAGCAGACACACCATTCCCGCACTGGTCAGCCAATGCACGATGAGCCGTACTAGCACCCAAGTGGGAATCGAGGCACGAGCGACAACCAATTGCGCCAGTGTGCCGTTATCGAGGGCTGGGCGAAATAAGTTTTCCATACCCATAATCAGTGACAATAACGCTGCAATCCATACCGCAGGCGCGCCTAGTTGCTGCAGTAATTTTGGCTCTGTCCCCATCGCCAGGGGAAATAAAGTGATGATAATTAAAAACAACACCAGTGGATATAACCACTGCACTTTGTTTTGTTGCTTGATTTGCCATTCACGTTGCCACAGGGCAGAAAAATCAATCATTGCAGTTGCCCCTAAACCATATACAAGGTTAAATCTAATTGCTTGTTGGCGACGGCGACAGTTTGGTGACTGGTCATGAGCACTGCCCCGCCGCGCTGAACGAATGTCTGCATCAAGTGTTCAATTTTGGCAATCATATTGACATCAAGCGCAGTCAGCGGCTCATCAAGTAGCCAGCAAGGAAATTGCGCTACATACTCAACCGCAAACAGCAAGCGTGCCAAACCCACGCGGCGCGTCTGCCCTGCTGAGAGTTGATAGCAGTTGATTTTCTCATAACCTGCTAACCCAACCCAATCGAGTGCTTGCTCAAGGGCGTCTGCGCTTGGTTTGATGCCATACAAGGCTAACAAAAATCGCAAATTTTGCTCAACGGTGAGTTGCAAATGAATACCCAATTGGTGCGCCACATAAAATGGCTGCACGGGTAATCCTGCCTTGCCCTGCCAGCTGATATCACCGGTCAACACAGGAATCAACCCTGCAAGCTGCATCAAAAATGTGGTTTTGCCGGTGCCATTTTCACCCACCAAATGACAAATATCGCCACGGTTTAGCACCAAATTCACCGCTTCACACAGCGGAAATTCACCACGTTGTATGGTGACATTGTGACAGTTTAGCAGCGAACTAGTCGTTGCCGCAGGCATAGCAGTGAGTATTGGATTTGGCATAGCATTGATTAAAATTTGCAAGTCATTAAATAGATAACAGATTAAATTGATAAATCACGGCCTCATACCCATTGTATAGATAATTGGCTAAAGTTGTGTAGAAAGCTTATTATATACTAACTTGCGACAGGTCTTTGCTATTATCCATATAAAGCTTGGTGATAGCGTCAAAGTTTTACCAACCTGTTTGTTAACCTTTTTGTTTTTTAACTGTTCTGCTTTTCGTTTTTCTTTCTATTTTTAGCTATTTTTTGTTGGGTAAGTGAAATCAATGTCCAAAAATCCGAAGCGTTTATGGCAACGCCTAAAACTGTTCTTTACTGCTGAAAAATCAGCGCCGCTCCCTGTAGCCGATAAAACAACTGACCCTAGTCATTATGCTGAGACAAGCGAGCATAGCGATGCTACTGGATATCAGCCTTTTGCCCAAAACCCGGTCAATGCGGCGTTCGATGAACATAGCCATTCACAAGATGAACCGTTTTTAGCCAGTGAGTCCCCCGAGTCAGATGACGAATTCGAGCTACAACCGATTACCCCCGATGATATAGAGCACATCTTAGCCAGTATGGGTTATCAATTTATGTATCACCCTGCCAGCGAGCAAGATGAGCAAAGTATTCATCATTATACGATGCAAGTGTCGGATAAAGAGCGGCATTGGGGTTGTATGATTCGTTTTTTTAGTGAGCAGCAATTGATTGCGGTATACAGTATTTATCCCACTGCGATTGCTGAAGCCAATCGCCCAGAGATGCTCGCCATGTTGGCTTATCTAAATTATGATTTGATGATTGGCAATTTGGAAATGGATGTGATGGACGGCGAGCTGCGCTTTAAGACGTCGCTTGATTTGGAAGTGACTGGGGTGAGCGAGCTAATTATGAGTTATTTGCTACAGAGTAATTTCTCGTTGTTTTCACGGCTGTATGACACCATTCGCGAGATGATTGAGCAGCCGCATACTACGCACGATTTGCAAGGTGCTGTAGACAAACTGATTGACTCTCAGCAAGCGCGCAATTTTTTCTTGGCGTCTGATGCCATTCAATAATAAGTGGCCAACATAAAAAAAGGCGATGACATCCATTCATCGCCTTTTTTATGACATAGTAAAAGCTGCTACAACATGGCAGCGACTTCCGCACCTTCGCGAATGGCACGTTTGGCGTCCAATTCGCCTGCCAATTTTGCCCCGCCAATCAAGTGATATTGGGCTGTCAAGTCATCACCCACCGCAGGCATCAAGTGATTGACCGATTCTTGCCCCGCGCAGATGACGATACTATCAACGCGCAACAATTGGCTATGACCGTCTGGGTTAGTAATCCAAATCCCTTCATTGGTAATTTTCTCATAGCCAATGCCGCTCACCTGTTTGACGCCATGCTTGTTGATATGAGCACGGTGCACCCAGCCTGAGGTTTTATTGAGACCTGCCCCCAAGCGACCTTTTTTACGCTGCATCAAATACACTTCACGGGTCGGGGTAATAGGCTCTGGTTTTACCAGTCCACCTTCGCTGTCATAATGTGGGTTGGTGTCTACGCCCCACTCACGTTTCCACGATTCCACGCTTTGCGGATGCGGTTGATAAATCACCTTGCCTTGGGCATCTTTTTCAAATGGTTTAACATGGGTGGAGGTCAAATATTCGCTGACATCAAAGCCAATACCGCCTGCACCGATCACCGCGACTCGCTTACCTGCAACTTTTTGACCCGATAGCAATTCGGCATAGCTCATCACTTGCGGTAACTCCACCCCTTCAAAGTCAAGCGCCCGTGGCACAACGCCTGTGGCAATAATCACATCATCAAACTGACCTGACTCTAGCTCTTCTTTGCTCACTTTATGATTCAGTTTGAGCTCAATGTCTAAACTGTCCACCAAATTGGTAAAGTAACGGATGGTTTCAAAGAACTCTTCTTTACCGGGAATCACTTTGGCATAGTTAAACTGTCCGCCGATTTTATCCTGTGCTTCAAACAAGGTGACCTGATGACCACGTTTGGCGGCGACCGTCGCCGCTGATAAGCCTGCCATGCCTGCACCCACTACGGCAATTTTTTTGGCTTTTTTGGCAGGTTTATAGACCAGCTCGGTTTCATAACAGGCTTGGGGATTGACCAGACAGGTTGAGCGTTTATTGTCAAATGTATGATCTAGACATGCTTGGTTACAGCCGATACAAGTATTAATCAGATGGGTCTGCCCAAGGCTGGCTTTTGCCACCCAGTCTGGGTCTGCCAAGAACGGACGCGCCATTTGTACCAAGTCAGCTTGGTTCTCTGCTAGCAGCTGTTCGGCAGTCTCTGGCATATTGACACGGTTGGCAGCAATCACAGGAATACTCACGTGGCGTTTGACTTCAGCAATCACATCGGCAAACGCTGCGCGTGGTACCGACGTGACGATGGTCGGGATACGCGCTTCATGCCAGCCAATCCCCGTATTTATTATGGTCACGCCGGCTTTTTCGATGGCTTTGGCGATGGTAATGACTTCATCCATGGTGTTGCCATCAGGCACCAAGTCAATCATCGACAAACGGAAGGTGATAATAAACGCTTCTCCCACCGCCTCGCGTACCGCTTTGATGACTTCAAGGGCAAAACGCATACGGTTTTCTAGACTGCCACCCCATTGGTCGGTGCGCTGATTGACGTGATTGCTTAAAAACTGATTGAGTAAATAGCCTTCTGAACCCATGATTTCGACGCCATCATAGCCCGCCATTTGTGCAAGTTTGGCAGTTTTGGCATAGTCTTTGATAGTCGCCAAAATATTTTTTTCACTCATTTGACGGGGTTTGAAAGGTGAAATAGGCGACTTGATGGCACTGGCTGATACCGCCAATGGATGATAACCATAGCGACCGCTATGCAGAATTTGCAAGATGATTTTGCAGTCATATTGGTGCACAGCTTTGGTGACTTTACGATGATTAACTACATCGCCTTTGTGATTGAGCGTCCCGCCTGCCGGCACTAACCAACCTTCATGATTGGGCGAGATACCGCCCGTGATCATCATGGCAACTCCCCCTTTGGCGCGCTCAGCAAAATAAGCGGCTAGCTTTGGATAGTTAAAGAACCGATCTTCAAGCCCTGTGTGCATCGAGCCCATCACAATACGATTTTTTAACGTGGTAAATCCTAAATCCAGCGGTTCAAAAATATGCGGATAATAGGTGTTATGAGTAGATATCTGGCTGTTATTTGACATAAATAATCCTTGGCAGTAATTTCCTTTCACTATTTGGTCACATTAAGGAATTAATCTTGTCATTTTGTCAATAAGTTCGTTTTCATAATCAATTCGTTAATGTGGGAATTCGTCAATTTGGTCACGCAATGTAGCTGTATCAACATACCTTAAGCATACATCAAACCAAAAATAGGTCAACCTATTATAAAGAGTCATCTTTGAAAGCATAAGGCAAATTTTGTCCCGATGAGTCTACAAAAAAAATCATGCTTATTTTTGCGACAATGTTAATATTAAGCTAGGATAAAAGTACAACAGGAGGGAAATTACTGTGAAAAAAATGATTGTTAGCACGTCCACGTCATGTCTAGGCGACCTTGGCATTCCAGAAAATGTCAAAATGTTGCCAATGAATATCCATATGGGCGGTGCCAATTATCTAGATGGACAAGACCTAAGCCTAGATAGGCTGTCGCGTGTTCTACTCGATAACCCTAATATCGACATCAGTACCTCAGCACCCACTGAAAATCAGCTCATTGAATTCTTTTATCAACTCATCAAAGAAGACGTGCAAGAAGTTTTAATCATCTGTTTATCCTCTTCTTTAAGCCAAACCTACAATAACTTGCTCAATATCAGCTCGATGTTTGGTCATCGCATGAAAATTTATCTCTATGATTCACGCACGATTTCACATGGCGAAGCGATTCTTGTACAAGAAGCCTCACGCTTACTCAAACAAGGCATGGAAATCCCTCAAATCATCACCGAAATCAACCGCCTGCGCGATAAAATCCATATCTATTTGGCAGTTGATAACCTTAAAGGTATGATTCGCACCAAACGTATTTCAGCCCCAGTCGGGTTTTTTGCCAATTTATTCGGTATTAAACCGATTGTAAAAATGGAAGACTCAGGGGAAATGGTCGCCTTTGAAAAGGTGCGCAGTTTTGAAAAATGTATTGAGCGACTCGCGGATGCTGCCATCAACGCCGCCAATGGTAAAAAAGGTAAAATGTATGTGATCAGTGGTAATTTAAACCCTCATACCAAGTCACTACTTAACTATTTATCATCACGCGGTTACGATAAAACCGAGGTTCTTCCTGCCGCCAGTGTCTCTATAGCAAATATCGGTGTGTTCACACTTGGCTGCGTATTTGTCGAAGACTAAACCCTGACTGGGTTTGCTAGCTTATAAAACAACAGGCGAAGCTGTCTATTTTTGTCATTTTTTATATTTGTGAAAAAGCAGATTGATATATAGGATTTGGTCAAGATCCTTGTTATGATAAAGGCGTTTATTTGTTAACTACAAGGATGTCGTTATGCCAAACTTCCATACAGGGCTGGAAAAAAATCCTGCCAACTATACCGCGCTTACTCCCATTGATTTTATTGAGCGTACTGCTAGCATCTATCCCGATCAAACGGCGATTGTGTATAAAGATTATGAGCACAATGACCTACGGCAAAGTTGGGGCGAAACCTATAATCGCTGCCGCAAAATGTCGGATGCCCTAAAAAAACTGGGCATCGATAAAGACGATACTGTTGCAGTGCTACTGCCCAATACCCCACCTATGGTTGAAGTCGCGTTTGGCGTACCCATGTCTGGTGGTGTGCTATGTACCTTAAATACCCGTTTGGATATCAATGCTTTGGTCTTTTGCCTACAGCACAGTGAGGCTAAAGTATTGATTGTCGATACTGAGTTTGAACAGCATATTGCACTGGTTCAAGAGTCATTTCCTAACTTAATTATCATTCATGCCACCGACCCTGCGGTCACGCCCACTGAACAATTTGGCAACATGACCTATGAAGAATTGATCGCCTCAGGAACCGATTTAGACAACTGGGAAAAACCCACTGATGAATGGGACGCCATCGCGCTCAACTACACATCAGGTACCACAGGTATCCCAAAAGGCGTGGTGTATCACCATCGCGGCGCCACCTTAAATGCCGTCTCTAATATTTTAGATTGGGATATGCCAAAGCACCCCGTGTATTTATGGACGCTCCCCTTGTTTCACTGCAATGGATGGAGCTTTCCTTGGAGCATTGGCGAGCGTGCGGGTACCAATGTGTGCTTACGCAAAATTGATGCTGATTTGATTTTACGGTTGATTGCCGATGAAAAGGTCACCCACTATAGCGCAGCGCCTATCGTACACAACATGATTGCCAATGCTAATGAAGCGCTCAAAAAAGCCATCAAACATGAAGTACGTTGTAATGTCGCAGGCGCACCACCGCCTGAGTCTTTGCTCGCCAAAATGGAAGAAATGGGTTTTAAAATCACGCATGTATACGGTTTGACAGAAGTATATGGTCCCGTCACCTTGTGTGTTGAGCGCCCAGAATGGGAAGATTTGACTGTCAGTGAACGCGCGCAAAAAAAATCCCGCCAAGGCATGAAATCACATCTATTAGCGGGGTTTGATGTATTCAAACAAGGCACCACTACCCCAGTTGCAGCCGATGGTAGCGAAATTGGTGAGCTTGCTATCCGCGGCAATATGGTGATGAAAGGCTATCTAAAAAATCGCAAAGCCACCGCAGAAGCCTTTGACGGTGGCTGGTTTAAGACCGGTGACTTGGGCGTCAAATACCCAGATGGTTACATCAAAATTATGGATCGGCTCAAAGACATCATCATCTCGGGCGGTGAGAATATCTCAAGCATCGAAATAGAAAACGTGCTGTATCGTATGCCCGAAGTGGAAAGCTGTGGGGTGGTGGCTGCTCCCCATGACAAATGGGGTGAAGTACCGGTAGCCTTTATCGAAATCCGTGAAGGCTCGACGCTAGATCGGGAAGATATCATTGCCCATTGCCGTAAATATTTGGCAGGTTTTCAAGTGCCTAAACATATTATTTTTGCGCAAATTCCAAAAACCTCGACAGGTAAAGTGCAAAAATTTGAGCTACGTCAAGCGGCGCGCTCACTGGCGCATGAAGAAGCAAAAATCACTCACCATCATCCGCAAAGCTATTTGGCAGCGACACCTGACTCAAACCCTAGCACTGCCATGCCTAGCTCTGCCACAGCTAGCGACACCCAAACCAACGATTCACCAGAAGATGCGGCGCACTAAGGCTCAATATTGGCGACTCGCATTGCATATCCTCACTCTACTAGTGGGGATTTTTGTTGCAACATATGCCTTGAAAACACCCAAAAAACACCCATTTACTTAGAGATTTTCTCATGTTATTTTTAATTAATTATTAACAATCATAAGCGACAATATATGTCGTATATCAGTGATTTAACCCTATAATTTTTCGTATATTTTGTTATTATAGCCTTATCAATTCACTTCTTTTTTAACTTATCCCTACTTTTAAATTTTTCCCTTTTTTATGAACCTTTTTTATAACAAGGAGTCCTTATGGACGAGAATAAAGCCAAAGCTTTAACGGCCGCTTTATCACAAATTGAAAAACAATTTGGTAAAAATACCATCATGCGCCTGGGTGATGAGTCAGCAAAAATCAACGTGGATGTAGTGTCCACGGGCTCATTGGGTTTGGATATTGCACTGGGCATTGGCGGTTTGCCAAAGGGTCGTATCGTCGAAATTTATGGTCCTGAAAGTTCGGGTAAAACTACTTTAACCTTGCAAGCAATCGCCCAATGTCAAAAACAAGGCGGTACCTGTGCTTTTATCGATGCTGAACATGCGCTAGACCCTATTTATGCCAAAAAATTGGGCGTTGATGTAGACGCTTTACTTGTCACGCAGCCGGACAACGGTGAACAAGCGCTTGAAATCACGGATATGCTAGTGCGTTCAGGTGCGGTGGATATGATTGTTGTTGACTCGGTCGCTGCCCTTACCCCACGCGCAGAGATTGAAGGCGAAATGGGCGACAGCCACATGGGTCTGCAAGCGCGCTTGATGAGCCAAGCGCTACGTAAAATCACCGGTAACGCCAAACGCTCTAACTGTATGGTGGTATTCATTAACCAAATTCGTATGAAAATCGGTGTCATGTTTGGCTCGCCAGAAACCACGACGGGTGGTAACGCCCTTAAATTCTATGCGTCGGTGCGTTTGGATATTCGTCGTATTGGTGCGGTCAAAGAGGGTGAAAACATCGTCGGTTCTGAGACCCGCGTTAAAGTCATCAAAAATAAACTGGCGCCGCCGTTTCGCCAAGCAGAATTTGACATCATGTATGGGACAGGTACCAATCATCTAGGTGAAGTGGTTGACTTGGGCGTCGATATTGATGCGGTCAAAAAATCGGGCGCTTGGTACAGCTACAACGACAGTAAAATTGGTCAAGGTAAAGCCAACGCCATTAGATTCTTGGAAGAAAATCCACAAATCGCCCAAGAGATTGAAGCCAAAGTGCGCGCTGCTAAGCTTGGTAATGTCGAACCTGTGCCAGAAGAAGCGCATGACGTTGAACCCCCTGAGTTTGTCGAAGGTATGCAATAACTACTTAGCTAACCAAAACCCTAGTTTTTACTGGGGTTTTTGTTTTTATACCGTTCAACTTATTCCTAAGCCTGTTAGCTTTTTTTAGTCACGGTTAAAACCGCTATGCCAGATCCTAAATCCTTGTTAGAAAATATCGAAAATCAGTTAATGACTGAGGAACAACGCCAAGCTTACCATGATAAGCTTAAAGCTGAGAGTTACATGCGTTGGCTGGCGTTTTATTATCTTGGGCGGCGTGAGCAGTCTAAAAAAGAGCTGCGGGACAAACTATTGGCAAAAGGATGTGATGCGGCGGCTATCGAAGCGCTTTTGAGCGAATTTGAAGCAGAAGGCTATCAAAGTGATGAGCGTATGACATCTGCATTGATCAAAGAAGGTATTGGCAAGCAGCATGGTACCCAGCGGATTTTTCAAACGCTAAAAAAACATGGATTAACCACCGTCCGTTCGGTCAGTGCGATTAATGCATGGATTGAGACGCACAATGATTTTTTTGAGGATTTATTACTCAATGATATCGAATCAGACACAGCGGATGACGACCCAGATGAGGCCTATGAAGTGGATTGGCTTGCCCAAGCGGTGGCAGCACGGGTACGAAAATACGGTGATGCCATCCCGACAGAGCCTAAAGAAAAAGCCCGTCAACTGCGATTTTTGCAATATCGGGGCTTTGCTGCCGATGTGTGTTTTGATGCCTTAAAGTATGACTTAACTACTCTAGCCAATCGCTAGGGCCACGGCTATTTTTTTACCGCCAATTGGTCAAAAATTGCGCCATCTTTAAAAAACTTGCTCATAATCTCATCCCAGCTACCAAAAACTTGATTTGGCTCAAACGTGGCAATTGCAGGAAATTGGCTTTGGTATTTTGCCAAAGTCGCCGCATCCACAGGGCGCAAATAATTCTTGGCCATAATCTCTTGGGCAGGCGTATCCCACAAACCTGTTAAATAGGCTTTTGCCAATTCAGTGGTACCTTTTTGCTCGGTAACGGCATTCACCACAGCGACAGGGTTACTAATCTTGACAGAATAACTGGGATAAATAATCTGTAAGTTTTTATCGGCAAATTCTTTTTTGGTGATTTGCGCTTCATTCTCTGTGGTAATCAGCACATCGCCGATTTCTCGTTGTAAAAAGCTCGTTGTCGCTGCCCTTGCGCCACTGTCATACACTGCCACATTGCTCAAAATTTGCTTCACCAGCGTTTTGGTTTTGGCTTCGTCATTATTGAAATGGTGCAATCCATATCCATACGCCCCCAAGAAACCATATCGCGCTGTACCACTGGTTTTTGGATTGGCAATCACGATACTGACACCGGGTTTTGCCAAGTCATCCCAGTCTTTGATTTGCTTGGGGTTGTTGTTGCGAACTAGTAGTACCATGGTGCTGGTATAAGGTACCGCGTTATTGGGAAACGCTTGTTGCCAGTTTTTATCCACCAAGCCTTTTTTCACCAGCAGTTCTACATCTGAGGTTTGGTTCATGGTCACCACATCCGCTTTAAGCCCATTGGCTACGCTCAAGGCTTGTTTACTTGAGCCGCCATGCGACTGCTGGATAGTGACGGTCTGTTTTTGCTGCCCTGTAAAAATCGGGTTGTATTCTTTATACAACTCGCGGGACACGTCGTAAGATACGTTTAGCAAAGATACACCATTGCCGTTAGATGCTGAAGCGCTGGCTGCACTGTCGTTTTTGGGTGGGGCTTTTTGGCAGGCACTCAAGCTTGCCACTGCCATCACTGAAATACCGGCTAATACCAAGACTTTGCCTTTAGAGTAAGTACGGGTGGTGAATGGGTGAGTTTGGGTCGCGTTTGTCATGTTTTCCTCATAAGTTTTCAAAGTGCCAAGCTAAACATCCAATGGCTTAATGATTGAAAATATAGTAAGGATTTTTATTTATACTGTCTTGGAATATTTAATACTTTCATTATTCCTTGGCTGCATAAAAAAGCCCGTAATGTATACGGGCTTTGAAAGTACAATCCTGCGATTAAAATTTTAAAAACGGGTTTTGAATTTTGGCGCAACTGGCTTGGCCTGACCGTTGACTGTGGTAGCATTCGCCCCTGCTTGGTTGTTTTGTCCAAATAATGGACCACCGCCACCGCCCATGCCTTTGGTCAACCCTTGTACCGCTTTCATCATTTTGCTGATGCCCGATGGGTCAGATAGCATCTTCATCATTTTTGCCATTTGCTTGTGCTGCTTTAACAGCTGATTGACGTGCTGCACGTCTTTACCCGCGCCTGCCGCGATACGGCGTTTACGGCTTGGGTTGATTTTATCAGGGTTTTTACGTTCAAATGGGGTCATGGAATGAATGAGTGCTTCCATTTCTTTGACCTTTTCTTCTGGTTTGGCATCTGATACCGCTTTTTGGACATCCGCACCGCTCATGCCTGGCATTTTATCTAAAAAGCCCGCCATGCCGCCCAAATTTTTCATTTGCTGGAATTGGGTTAGCAAATCCTCAAGGTCAAACTCGCCGCCTTTTTGGATTTTTTTCGCCATTTTTTCCGCTTTTTCGCGGTCAATTTTTTGCTCGACTTCTTCGACCAGTGACAACACGTCACCCATGCCCAAGATACGCTGGGCGACACGCTCAGGGTGGAAGGGCTCAAGCGCGTCAAGTTTTTCACCACGACCCAAGAATTTGATCGGTTTGCCAGTGATGGCACGTACCGACAACGCCGCACCACCGCGCGCATCGCCGTCAGTCTTGGTCAAAATCACGCCAGTCAAAGGTAGTGCATCATTAAAGGCTTTTGCAGTATTTGCCGCATCTTGACCGGTCATTGAGTCAACGACAAACAAGGTTTCTGACGGGGTTACCGCTGCGGTTAAGGCTTTGATTTCGTCCATCATGGCTTCATCAATGTGCAGACGACCTGCGGTATCGATAATCAAAATATCTTGAAACTGTACTTTGGCTTGTTCGATGGCGCGTTTGGCGATATCAATCGGGTTTTGGTCAGCACTCGATGGCACAAAACTGGCTTTGACTTGCTCAGCAACTTGCTCAAGCTGCTTAATTGCCGCAGGGCGATAGACGTCGGCAGAGACTAGCATGACTTTTTTCTTATGGCGCTCTTGCAGATATTTGGCAAGTTTACCGGCTGTGGTGGTTTTGCCCGCCCCTTGCAAACCCGCTAGTAGATAGACTACAGGTGGTTTGCCTGTCATTTCCAGTGATTGGTTAGCACTGCCCATCATCTCGGTCAGCTCGTCATAGACGATTTTAACAAAGGCTTGACCTGGGGCTAGTTCTTTAAGGACCTCTTGACCTAGGGCTTTGTCTTTTACCCGTGACACAAAATCGCGCGTCACTGGCAAGGCGACATCAGCTTCTAGTAGTGCCATACGCACTTCACGCAAGGTGTCTTTGATGTTGTCTTCAGTTAGCTGCCCTGTACCAGAGATACTACGTAAACTCGTCGACAGGCGTTCGGTTAAGGTTTCAAACATATAATTTCTCTAATCTATTGCTATCAATTTTATAATCTTACTATTTTATGCTAAATTAGCTAAAACTGCTAATATAATACCGATAAAATCGCGATTTGTTACATGGCTCATGCTAGTATAACCATCGCATTTTGCACGTATTTGATGATTTTTGATGAGGCTAGGGTGTTTGTAATCTTTGTACTTGCGTTAGTCTGTTATGGCTTAACTACCGTCTATTTGATGTGGGCAGTTACGCAACAAAAGCCCATCCGTAAAGGCATGGTGCTTGGGCAATTGCTGATTGGGTTATTGGGTCATGCGGTGGTGTTATATCCTGATATCATTACCCAAGGCGGTCTAAACTTTAATATTTTTAATGTCGTGTCGTTGACGACATTGTTTATGCTGTTATTTTATTGGGGATTTTGTCTTTATCGCCAAATTTTGCCGCTTGGGATTTTGGCAACGCCGTTGGCATTTTTGGGCATGATGATTGGTTTTTTTGGCGATGCCCCGTATCACCCATTATCAATCATCAGTCCTATCTTACAAGCCCATATCATCATGTCTTTGGCTGCCTATTCGGTACTATTTATGGCAGCAATTGCCGCGATTATGCTACGGCTACAAATCAGCGAACTCAAACGTCAAACCTTTCACCGTGTCTGGGTCGATAAACTACCTTCACTCCAAAGCATGGAAGCCTTGCTGTTTGATATGATTACTGTGGGTTTCATGCTATTGTCGATTTCGCTGTTGTTGGGCTTTATCGATACCACCAATTTATTGGCGCAGCATTTGGTACACAAGACTGTGTTTAGTCTGTTGTCTTGGCTGGTATTTGGGGCGCTATTGGTTGGGCATTGGCGCTTTGGCTGGCGAGGTCAACGCGCAGCAAATATGACGCTATATGGTGTGATTTTGCTTGGCTTGGCGTTTATTGGGACGAAGTTTGTGTTGGAGCTGATTTTAAACAAATAAAAACCCCAATTTTATCGCTAAAACTGGGGTAAACTGCTGCTAAACTAAGAAATAAGTAAGCTGCTAAATTAACTAGCAACTAGTTAGCCAATTTTGATTGTACATAGCTGATAGCACTTTGCACCGTGGTCAATTGTGCGCTGTCTTCGTCAGGAATGGTAATACCAAATTCGTTTTCAAAAGACATCACTAATTCAACAAGGTCAAGTGAGTCTGCACCAAGGTCATCCATGAATGAAGATTCATTTTTGATGTCTTCTGCATTCACGCCTAATTGCTCAGCTACTGCGGCTTTTACTTTTTGTTCGATTTCGTTACTCATGCTTCTCTCCTTGCATTGGGGTATATGATATATCGAGTAAACTACATATTAGAGCATATTATCATGCTCATTGCCTATTTCAAAATAAAATAATGCAACCTGTTACTATTTCAAAAACTGTATTTTAAGTTCAAAAACTGCATTTTAAGGTTCGTTAGGTTGGTGTTTGGCAGGCTAAACCATTTACATGTACATGCCGCCATTGACGTCAAGCACGGTGCCGGTAATATAACCTGCTTCTTCACTTGCCAAGAAATTTACCGCAGCGGCGATGTCTTCAGGTTTGCCCAGTCTGGCTAGCGGAACGGCATTAAGCATCGATTGAATCAATGCTTCATCAAGCTCGCTAGTCATGTCGGTATCGATAAAGCCTGGTGCCACGCAGTTGACGGTGATTTGGCGTGACCCAATCTCCCGAGCCAGTGAGCGGGTAAACCCTTCAATGCCTGCTTTGCTTGCCGTATAGTTGGTTTGTCCGGCATTGCCCATCGCTGCGACTACTGAGGTGATATTGATGATGCGACCTTGCCGGGCTTTCATCATGCCTTTTATGGCGCGTTTACTGGTACGAAATACCGAGGTCAAATTCACGTCGAGCACGCGCTCCCAGGCATTGTCGTCCATCCGCATAAGTAGACCATCTTGGGTAATGCCGGCATTGTTGACTAGTACCTGTACATTGCCAAATTCTTTTTCAATGCTATCAAATAACTGGTTGATTTGCTCGGCATCTTGCACATTGAGCACACGACCTGCGCCACCTAATTCCTGTAGGTAATCATTGACTGCCGCTGCCCCTTTTTCACTGGTAGCAGTGCCGATGACAAGATAGCCTTCATTTGCCAGACGTTTGGCGATTGCTTGACCAATTCCACGGCTAGCGCCTGTCACTAATGCAATACGTTGAGTCATATACTTCCTTGTTTTTTTTATTGGGCTGATAATTGTTGTTTTATATTGTCTAGTTTGGTGACTGTATCGGTCGCTAGTGTGTTAATTTTCTGCGCTTGGCGTTTGGCTAGTCCTGTCAGCACACTACCGCTACCACATTCGATTTGTAAGCTGATTTGTGCGTCTGCTAACTTATTCTCAATAGTCGACCATAACACGGGCATATTGAGCTGTTCAATCAAGGCTTGTTTGATTGCGGTGACATCGTTTTCTACCCGCGCATGGCGATTTTGTATCACGGGGATGCTGGGCGAGTTAAATGTCACGTTTTCCAATTCGGCGGCAAGCTTATCGGTGGCAGGTGTCATCAGCTGGCAATGTGACGGTACACTGACTTTAAGCGGCATGCTTTTTTTACCGATCGCAACAATTTTCTCTGACGCTAAATCCACGCCTGCCACATTGCCTGCAATCACCACTTGCCCTGGCGCGTTAAAATTGGCTGGGCTGACCACTGCCTGCGCATGCGCCGCTACCACAGCATCACATATTTGTTGCACATCTTCATCGGGCAGACCTAAAATCGCTGCCATTTTACCTGTTTGTGATTGCATGGCGGCGCTCATATACTGACCGCGTTGATGCACCAGCTTTACCGCATCTGCCAAGCTCAACACCCCAGCGGCACACAGCGCACTGTATTCACCCAGTGAATGCCCGGCAACATATGCCGGCTGTAAATCAAGCGCATCGCGCAGCACCCGCCAAATCGCCATACTAGCGGTCAATAACGCAGGTTGGGTATACGCAGTATCATCCAAAGACGCGGCACCTGACGCCCCTTGGCATATCGCCCACAAGTCAAACCCAAGCGCCTTTGAGGCTTCATCAAACGTTGCTTTGACGATAGTATACTGAGCCGCCCAATCTTGTAGCATGCCCACACTCTGCGAGCCTTGTCCTGGAAAAATCACAGCATATTTCATAGAGGTAGCATTTTGTGATGAAGTGGCTGGTTGATTTGCGCTGGCTTGGCTTTGCATTGGGTTATCCATAATGTCCTAACTTATTATATTGTACTGCTTTATTTGTACTGCTTCTGTTGTATTGCGTCTACTAGAGCGCTAAAAAACATGGTCAAAAAAATTTGCTGGGGCGATTTTTTGGTCGATTACTTTACCAAAAGTTATCAGCAAAATCAAAATGGCGTCAGTAGCTTAGATTGACGTTATAAGCTTATCAAACTTAACTGGCAATAATATAACTTAACTCTCCAGCAAACAGACAAAATTAAGTCAGCAAATTTATGTGTACAATTGTACTCCGATTATTATGGCATATTGAAAAAAAAATTCTAGCTTTTTCTTTCGGGTATTTCACATCAAAAACCAATAAAAAAAGGCTGATGAATTATCATCAGCCTTTTTAGTGCTTAGCCAATGCATACTAAGCTATGTCAAAGTACTGCATTTTGCGTTAATTATTCAGCAACTGCTGCTACTTTGAATAATTGACGACCACGGTAAAAACCGTCTTTGGTCGCATGGTGACGGATGTGTTTTTCACCGGTAGTTGCATCTACAGCAACAGCATTGATTGTGATGCGGTCGTGTGAACGACGCATATCACGGCGTGAACGGCTTTTACGGTTTTGTTGAACAGCCATGAGGTTAGCTCCTGTGCTTCTCGCTATTAAAACATCGTTCCCTTAACCTCATTACATCATCATGCAAACAACTTGGTATCGATATTTGGCATGGATATAAGGCAAACTATTGGAACAGACAATCAGATAAATTTATAAACGCCATATTATACGTAAAAAAACCTATTTAGCAAAGCCTTAACCGACATTTAGTGGCAAGTTTTTGTTACTACCTGTATGACAGCGTATATAATGGCGTGGTTGTTATTAACTTTTTAGGCTTGCCAGTACCGCAAACGGATTTTCTTTTTCCGCCACGGCCTCTGGCAACTCGCCTACCTCAGTCACTGCCATTTCGCAGTCATCATGCTTGGGCGCTAATGGCAAATCAACCAATAATTCATCTTCAATCATTGGTAATAGCCACAGTTTATTGTCATCCGTTAGCTCATCAATCAGAATAATTTCTGTGCCTTCATCAAGCAATGCGACGTGATTTTCATCTTCAAGTAGTGCAAGCTCACTATCAACATCCAGACTCACTGCGACGGGGTCTAGGCAGCGCTGGCAGGTTTGCCAAAGCGCGCCCGTGGTGTGTAATTGCCAAAATACCACGTCGCCTTTTTTCTGAATATCTAGTATCACATCCAGTGGTTGATCGTTGTCATGATGTTCATCACCCAAGGCATATATACGTGGTAAATCCTTGAGACTCACCTTGCCTTCCCAGTGATAATGGTTATCGTTGTTATGCTCCCAACGTGCCAAATCAATAAACTTGACCAAGCTGGTACTGGCGCCAATCTCACTGGTGGTGTTATTGGCGGTTTTGGATGGGGCAGTTGTTGTTACATCTTGCGATGATTGTGATGGCACGTTTGATGAAGAATGTAGCGTCATTTCACCGCTCCTTTTAATTATGTTGCGTTGTAGTATAAAGCATACTGACATCCATTGCATGGTAGCATGTTGTAGGCCTGATTTCCTAGTCGATGCGGGCGGTTAAATTGTATAATAGCAATTTTTATCAACTCGACTTTTGCTATGTCCACACACCTATCGCCAATATCTGCACAAATATCACCACCAACCCTTGCTATTTTTCCCTTTATGACGCTGCCTTTTGTCAGTCAATTCGCGGTGGCGCCTGTGTTAGCCAATGATGTTGACACAACTGTGATTGACCAAAAAAGTGCGCATTTAGCATTAAGGGTTAATTTTGTGCCCGCACTCGCCAGTATATCAAAGACAAAAAATCGCCCTTTGACTGACTATCAATGGGTATCGATGGAAGCATTACAAGTGCAATGGCTGATAGGTTGGTTCAAACGCTGGTTTTGCCATCGTGATACGATTTTGGTCAAAGGCGGGCATGAGCCTGAGTATTTTGCCGCGACTGATACTGAGCCTGCCAAAATTGTGTTTGCCCATGGATTTTTTGCCAGTGCCTTGCATGAAATTAGCCATTGGTGTATGGCAGGTCAAAAACGCCGATTGCTCAATGACTTTGGCTACTGGTATGCGCCCGACGGACGTAATGAAGAGCAGCAGCAACAGTTTGAACAAGTAGAAATCCTGCCGCAAGCGATTGAATGTTTATTGACGCTGGCCTGCAACAAACCCTTTAGCGTGTCTAAAGATAATTTGTTTGCTGATTTTGATACCAGTCAGAGCACTTTTGAAGCCGATGTACAAGCCCAAGCGGTGAAGTTTTGGCAAACGGGGCAAAAACTGTCAACCGATGCCAAAGTGTTGCTAAGCCAGTTAATCAAACTGCGCCCGCTACCATTGACCTCGTTTGATATCTCTCACAATTTTATCAAAGTGAATTTTTATCAAAGTTAATTAGGCCAATAAAAAAGGCAGTCATTGAACGCTGCCTTTTTTGTTGGGGATAAAAACTTAATCTTCTTTATATTTGTCATGACAGGATTTACAGCTAGCGCCCAAATCACCAAATTGGGTTTTGATGCCATCGACACTGGTTGCAGTCGCAGCGGCGGCATTGAGGGCACTGGCAGCGGTTTTAAATTTATCAATCTGTTGTTGGAACCCTGCCGCATCGCGCCAAATTTCATCTTTTGCTTCACCGCCTTTGGCTGTCTCTGGATAATGCACCCAAGGATTTTGGTTAAGTTTGTCAGCGGCGGCTTTGACTTGCGCGGCATCAAATTTGCTTGGATCTTTGACCATGGCACCAATGGTTTGGCTGGTTTTTTTCCACTCTTTCATGATTCTTTCACGCGCTTTTTTGTGGTCTTCTGGCGTCATGTTAGGGTCAACTGCCGTGGTCGAGGTTGTTGTGGTACTTACCGTAGCGGTTGCCGTTGCACCATTGGCGCTAGCGGTAACTGTGGTAGCAGGCGTTGAAGCGGTAGTGGTGGTTGTGGTTTCTGTTTTTTTATTACAGCCCACCAGCGCCATCGCAACGATTAATGGGGGGGCAAATTTTAATGCAGTTGACATCGTCCTTTCCTTCCGTGTTTTTTTATATGAATTTAATAATGAATGTTATTATCAGAGTGTGGATTAATAATATTTAAGGATTTTAACAAGTATTGGCAAAAAAATTATTATGATTTGGTAACTAAGCCTAAGCACTCTTTGAGATAGGGTGTGGTTTTTTGATTAAGTGCTTTGTAGTTTGATTGCTTTGCCTTGGGCTTTGATGGGCTTACCTTGTAGGACGGCTTGGGCGATTTTGATATGTTTAGGGTCATGAAAACCTGTGATGTGATACAAGGTTTGACCGTCAGCATTGTAGATGGTCATGCCATCGCTAGTAGGCTCAATGCTATCGCTAGGCAATAATTGATAACTTGTGACTTTAGCACCTTGGTGATGGCTAAAACCCTGTTGGGTCAGTCGCAGCTCACCCCCTGCTAAAGTCGCCACCTCTTTTTTTCGGTTGAATGATTGCCACACAACACTTGCGATGATAGCTAGTAAAATCATCAGCGAGCCGATGGCAACTGAGAGCATTTTAAATGCCATCAATAGCCCTACCACGGCAATGGCGATACCCACCCAGAGTATTTGGGTCAGCTTGTTTGGTGTCACCGCTTGACTTTGCAAACCAATGGTAACGCCTGTTTCGGTGACTTTTAACATAATCATCTCTATGACAATTAAAAGGGCGTATACGCTACGCCCTTACTAGTCTAGCTTGTTTTGTTAGGCTATTTTACCAACCTAGCACCGCTTGTTGTTCAGCAATCAGCTGTTTGATACCTTCTTCGGCAATCGCTAGCATTTCGTCCACTTGCGCACGGGTAAACGGTTTTTCTTCGGCAGTGCCTTGAATCTCGATAAACTCGCCTTTTTGGGTCATCACGACGTTAAGATCTGTGTCACAGCTTGAGTCTTCGCTATAGTTCAAATCCAACAGCACTTCACCGTTTTTTATACCCACAGAGACCGCGGCCACCAAGCCTACCAAAGGATCGGCTTTGAGTTTTTTGGCGGCTTGCAATTTTTCTAACGCATCGACCAATGCCACAGCCGCACCGGTGATACTGGCAGTACGGGTGCCGCCATCGGCTTGCAGCACGTCACAGTCGATATGGATGGTATTTTCCCCAAGCTTTTCAAGATCTACCATCGCCCGTAAGCTACGACCAATCAACCGCTGAATCTCTTGGGTACGACCTGATTGCTTACCTTTGGCGGCTTCGCGTTGGGTACGCTCGTGGGTCGCGCGTGGCAACATACCGTATTCAGCGGTAATCCAGCCTTTACCTGTGCCTTTGAGCCAGCGCGGTACTTGGGTTTCAATACTGGCGGTACATAGCACTTTGGTGTCACCATAGCTGACCAGCACGGCGCCTTCGGCATGTTTGGTAAAGTTACGCACAAAACTAATTGGGCGAAGTTGGTTGTTTTCACGATTATCGATACGCATAAGATTCCCTAAAAGACCGCCTTAACGGTTTGGTAGATAGTGTTTAAGCAATGGGCAAAAAAATACAGTGGTTTTATGCTACCTTGCCAACCCAGTTTTAGCAAGACAATTCCGTCGGCAACCTGGCAGGTTGCTATTCAAGCCCTTCACGCTTACGCAGCTCTTTACGTAAAATTTTACCAACATTGGACTTGGGCAGACTATCGACAAACTCGACATAGCGTGGGCGCTTATAGCCACTTAAGTGCTGCTTACCAAACGCCAGTAGCTGCTCAGCGGTGACACGGTTGTGTTTTCTGACCACGAATATTTTGGGCTCTTCACCGCGCGTTGCGCTTGGTACCCCAATCGCCACACACTCGAGCACGTCGGCATGCTCGAGCATCACCGACTCAATCTCATTTGGGTAGACATTAAACCCTGACACCACAATCATGTCTTTTTTACGGTCAACGATTTTGATAAAACCGCGCTCATCAATGATGCCAATATCACCTGTGCGCAAATAGCCTGTCGCGGTAAACGCATTAGCAGTCTCAACCGGTAGATTGCGATACCCCACCATCACTTGCGGGCCTTTGACGGCGATTTCTCCGCGTTCGCCAATGCGCACAGGTTGGTCGTTGTTGTCCAATAAGATGATGTCAGTGGCAGGGGTTGGTAGCCCGACTTTATTGGTAAATTCTGCGATAGTTAACGGATTAAAGGTAATCACAGGCGCGGTTTCTGAGAGCCCATAGCCTTCGATAATCGGTAACCCTGTGATGGTGTGCCATTTTTTAGCAACGCTGGGTAGAATTGCCATGCCGCCGCCAATGGTGGCTTTGAGTTGGGAAAAATCGAGCCTTCGAAATTCAGGATGCTGTATCAAGGCGCTAAATAGCGTATTGACCCCCAAAATAAAATGCGGCGGTGTACGCCTTAGCGTATTGACCAGTTCATTGATATCACGTGGATTGGGCACGAGCCTTGAGGCAAACCCACGATATAAAATAAAAACACAGCAAATGGTGAATGAAAATACATGATACAGCGGCAACGATGCCAAAATAATATCTTCTTGCCCTTCTTCATCATACGCACTGCGAATCAACGCATCGATTTGCAGCAAATTGGCAATCACATTGCCATGACTGAGCATCGCACCTTTTGCCGTCCCTGTGGTACCACCGGTATATTGAATTAATACGATATGCGATAACCTGAGATTTGGGCGTTGATAAGCCTTGCTAGCGCCCGCTAATAACTGACTAAAATAAATCCAATTACCTTTTGGCGGCAAATCGGTGGTCGCTGAAACTAGATTGATTAACGCGCCTTTGAGCTTACTTTTCAAATCGCCCAAACGACAGATGATTAAATGATGTAAATCACGGTTAAGGTTATCGCCAATGTCTTTATAGGTATAAATAAATTTATCTAATATAAACAACGCCTTGATATCGGCATCATCCATTTGGTGCTCAAGCTCGCGGCTGGTATAGGAAGGATTCATACTCACCAGTACCATGCCAGCACGGATGACACCGAGTGTAATCACAGGATATTGCAAGATATTGGGCAACATCACGCCAACCGCGTCACCGACCTTGAGCCCTAACTGCTGTAAATAAATGGCAATCTTTAGACTCAGTTTATCTAGCTGCTCGTAAGTAATCTCTTGATCATCGCAGTAATACGCCACTTGCCGCGCATGTTTAGCAAACCCCGCTTCTAACATGTCAATCAGCGAGGTTTGGTCATCTGGCATATCGATGGTACTACAAATGTTATAACGCTCGTAGCTAATCAGCCACGGTTGCTGATTTTTTTCCCATTCATACATCTCATGCATCGGGCGGTCATTGATTGGTGAAATAGCGTCATCCATAAACTCAGTATTACTCGTAACAGCCTATTGGTATCCCCAATTTTATAAGGTTAGTTGGGCGCGATGCAATAAAAAACCCAACTAATCTAATATAGAAAAGCTGGGTTTTGGCAACAAGCGTTAGCTTACTTTTTTTCTTCAAGTTTACGCAGTTCTTTGCGCAGGATTTTGCCAACATTTGATTTTGGCAATTCATCCACGAACTCAACTTTACGGGGACGTTTATAACCCGTTAACTCGCTTCGCGCGTATTGCAGCAACTCTTGCTCGGTGAGGCTTGGGTCTTTACGTACCACAAACGCTTTTGGCACTTCACCGCTTTTTTCGCTCGGTACCCCAATCACCCCAACTTCCAACACTTTAGGATGTGCCGCTAGCACTTCTTCAACTTCGTTTGGATAGACGTTAAATCCTGATACCAAAATCATGTCTTTTTTACGGTCAACGATTTTGAAATAGCCTTGCTCATCAATGACAGCGATGTCACCGGTTTTGAAATAACCGTCTGCTGTCATCACTTCTGCAGTGGCTTCAGGACGCTGCCAGTAGCCTTTCATCACTTGTGGACCTTTAACCGCAATCTCACCACGCTCACCTGCTACGACTTCATTGCCGTTGTCATCGAGCAGTTTGATGTCGGTGTTGGGCATCGGGATACCGATTTTGGCGCTAAATTGCTCTTGTGCCAAGGGGTTTAGGGTGGCAACGGGTGAGGTTTCGGACAAGCCGTAGCCTTCTAAGATATTGGTACCTGTAATACGTTTCCACTCTTCAGCGGTTGAAGGCAATACCGACATACCACCGCCTAGCGACAAACGCAATTTGCTGTGGTCTAATGCCCGAAAACCGGTGTGGTGCGCCAAACCATTAAATAATGTGTTCACCGCTGGGAAGAAGACTGGCTTATATTTTGCTAATTCTTTGACAAAACTGTCCAAGTCGCGGGGGTTTGGAATCAATACACCGGTAAAGCCCATGTTCATACCTAGTAGCGCACAGGAGGTAAATGAGAAAATATGGTAAAGCGGTAAGGCAACGACGAGGTACTCACCCACCATTTGATTGGGGAACACTTGTCTGGCGAACTCTTGGCACTGTAGCATATTGGATACCAAGTTACTGTGGGTAAGCATCGCACCTTTGGCAACCCCTGTGGTGCCGCCAGTATACTGTAGTACCGCAATATCACTGCCCTTGATACCTTCTGGTCGCTGATAGCGACTGGCAGAAGCTTGCTTGATCACACTCTTAAACGTCACATGCCCGTCAATTTGCCAAGCTGGAATGGCTTTTTTGACATACTTGACCACGGTATTGACGAGCATACCTTTGAACGTACCCATCAAATCACCGATTGAACAGACGATAACGTGATCAACCATTTTTTTGCCGATATCTTGATAGGTTTTGGCAAAGTTTTCAACGATAAATAATGCTTTGGCTTGCGAGTCTTCTAACTGATGCGCTAATTCATGAGCGGTGTATAGTGGATTGACATTGACCAAGATAAAACCTGCGCGGATGATACCAATCATACACACGGGGTATTGCAAGATATTTGGCATCATCACCGCAACGGTATCGCCTTTTTTTAGACCCAAACCCTGCAAATACGCCGCGATTTGGCGGCTATAAGTATCTAGCTGACGATAGGTCATGCTACTACCCATGCACACAAAGGCATCACTATCATTGAATTGTTCGAAATTCTTTTCAAAAACATTCATTAGGTTAACTTCGTCACCGGGCATTTGCATGTTATAGTTCATGCCGTAATGCTCGTAAGTCTTTAACCAAGGTTTCTCATGATGATCGGTAAGCTTTGGCGCATGTGGCTGCGCTTCCATAGTTTCGATGGGAGTATCGATGGGAGTATCGATAGGCGCATTGTATTGGGCATTGTTGTCAGGGGTTTGAGCTGAGGTGGTTGATTCATTCATGAGAAATTTTTTCCTTAGGTATGCGGTCTATCAGCGAATAGCATATTGATAATTAAAAGAATTTTTATAAAAAGGTCAATCCCACTACTAAAAATTATATTAAAAATCGCGGCCAAATGTACTATTAACATACTAAATATTTACTCAATTCTCAAGCCTATTCTCTGTACTTATGGGATGATAAAAATGATTTCGCGTCGAAATAGTTATCCGTTATTTGACCGTTAAAGCGGCTACAGTGTCCAATTATCTTTAAAAGGCGGTTTTGCGACACATTTTGACGTGTAAAACTGGTCAAATTTGGCATGTCATGGATTAATACTTGTTTTTCTACTCTCAAGCTTTATGATATTTTCTCATACTTCTTATCTCTGTTTTGCACTTTCTTTCTTTTGCACTTTCTTTTATTTTTTGTCATTGATTAAGTAACCATTATGTCTGATACCCTTGTAGCAAAAATTACCAAACCAAACGATTTGAACAACCCCACTCGCTCAGTCGCTGAATTTACCGAAAACGCGTATCTGAACTATGCGATGTACGTCATCATGGACCGGGCATTACCACACGTTGCCGACGGGTTAAAACCCGTGCAGCGCCGTATCGTGTATGCGATGAGCGAGCTTGGGCTCAAAAATACCGCCAAACCCAAAAAATCAGCGCGCACTATCGGCGACGTCATTGGTAAATACCACCCGCATGGCGACTCCGCCTGTTATGAAGCCATGGTGTTGATGAGCCAACCGTTTAGCTACCGTTATCCGCTCATTAGCGGTCAAGGCAATTTCGGCTCGCCTGATGACCCAA
Source organism: Enhydrobacter sp. 8BJ (assembly GCA_902506225.1). Taxonomy (GTDB): domain Bacteria; phylum Pseudomonadota; class Gammaproteobacteria; order Pseudomonadales; family Moraxellaceae; genus Faucicola. The sequence continues at coordinate 2,560,278 of LR733345.1, forward strand.
AATCATTCGCTGCGATGCGCTATACTGAAGCCAAGCTATCGGCTTATGCCAATACCTTGCTAAACGAGCTTGGTCAAGGCACTGTCGATTGGCAAGACAACTTTGACGGCACCTTGCAAGAACCCGTCACCTTGCCTGCCCGTCTACCGAACATCTTGCTCAACGGCACAACGGGCATTGCGGTCGGTATGGCAACCGATATCCCGCCACATAACTTGTCTGAAGTGGTCAAAGGCTGCATTGCGCTGCTTAAAAAACCCACAATGACGGAAAAAGAGCTGGCAAAGTACATCCCTGCACCCGATTTGCCGACCAAAGCAGAAATCATCACCTCGCCTGAGGATTTGCTACAGCTTTATAAAACGGGTCGTGGTAGCTACAAAATGCGCGCTACTTATCATGTCGATGACAAAGAAAAAAACTTAGTCATCATCGATGCGCTACCCTATCAAATCTCCGGCAATAAAATCATTGAGCAAATTGCCAATTTAATAAATGCCAAAAAATTGCCTTGGGTGACTGACATCCATGACGAATCCGACCACCAAAACGCTTGCCGTATCGTTCTTGAGCTGCGCTCAAGCCGTGTTGATATCGAGCCGATGATGAGCCATTTGTTTGCCAGTACCGACCTTGAGAGTAATTACCGCGTTAATCTCAACATGATTGGCACCAATGGCAAACCCCAAGTCAAATCACTGCTTACCATTCTCACCGAATGGCTGTCTGTGCGCCGAGATACTGTCACGCGCCGTCTGCAATACCGCTTGGATAAAATCGAGCAGCGCCTGCATATCTTGGCAGGTTTGCTGATTGCCTATCTTCATATTGATGAAGTTATCCGTATCATCCGTGAGGAAGACGATCCAAAAGCAGAATTAATGACCCGCTATGATTTGACCGAAATCCAAGCCAACGCGATTTTGGACATTCGTCTGCGTCAACTGGCACGCCTTGAAGAAATTGAGCTCAAACGTGAACAAAGTGACTTAGAATTAGAAAAAGCCCAAATCGAAGCCTACTTGAATAACCCAGATAAATTGACTGGCTTAATGATTGAGGAGCTTACTGCCGATATGAAAGAGCATGGCGACAAACGCCAATCACCGATTGTAGAACGCACGGAAGCTACCGCGCTTAAAGAAACTGACCTAGCCCCAAGCGAGCCTGTAACGGTCATCGTGTCAAAATCAGGCTGGATTCGCTCCGCCAAAGGGCACGATGTCGATGCCGCCAATATGAATTACCGTTCGGGCGATGCCTATCTTGCCCATGCGCAAGGCAAGTCCAATGAAAAAGTCTATCTCATGGATAACACCGGTCGCAGCTATCGCCTCGATGCCCATACCTTACCCTCTGCGCGGGGACAAGGCGAGCCGCTCACAAGCCTGCTAAAACCTACGGGCGGGGCAAATTTTGTCAATGTGCTGATGGGACAAGATGACAGTAAGCTCATCATGGCAAGCTCGCAAGGCTATGGCTTTATCAACACCTTTGCTGATCTTGATACCAACCAAAAAGCGGGCAAAAATGTGATTAATTTTGATGACGCCTTTAGTTTAATAACCCACCAAATTGGTGAGCAAGATACGCTAGTTGGCGTGGTCAGCTCGGCAGGGCATTTGCTGGTATACCCATTGACTGAGTTACCGATGATGAAAAAAGGCAAAGGCAACAAGCTGATTGATTTAAAAGACGGTGACAGCGTGGTTGCCATCACCACCTTTAGCGAAGGGGATAGTTTGTCATTGGACAGTGGTAAACGCACCTTGACGCTCAAACCGATGGATATTGCCAATTTTATGGGTACACGCGGTCGACGCGGGGCACTACTACCAAAAGGGTTTCAAAAAGTGAGTGGGGTTCAAAAAATCTAATGGATAAACAATTAGATTTTGACTATATTCGCTTTGAATGGGACATTAGTAAAAATACTAGTAATCAAACCAAACATGGATTATCCTTTGAATTAGCGATTTATGCGTTCTTTGACGAACAGGGTGTTAGTGAAAGACATCAAATTGTCGATGGTGAACAGCGTTGGCGTACTTTGGGTATGATTGATGGTTGTGTGGTTGTTTTTGTGGGGCATTTGACCCATTATGATGATAAAGATACTGAGGTTGTAAGGATAATTACTGCCCGCAAAGCAACCAAACAAGAAGAGAGAGAATACTATGGCTACCGTTAGTATGACATTTAAAAAAGGGGAACGACCACCTGCCTTAACTGCTGAGCAAAAAGCGATGCTTACTCGGTTAAAAGCAATGCCCGATAGTGAGATTGATACCAGTGATGATTGGGGCGATTTGGAAGCCTTAACCATTGAATCAGATAAGCATTTGGTTGAAGACTTTGCTAAAGTCTGCGAAAGCCAACGCCTGAGCATGAATGAGGTGATTAATCAGTTGATGCAGTCTTATGTTAAACAATTTGGCACAGCTTAAGCTTAGTGCTATTTGATAACGTTTAATCGCTGAATACTGTCAATTTTATGCGCATTCGTGGTATACGTAGGGCGTTACTGCCGAAAGGGTTTAAAAAGGTGAGTCAAATTAAAAAACCTTCCTAATATTTCAATAAGGAACAATTTTTTAATGATTATTAGAACATATTTCGAATGTCTAACATGTGGACAAAAACATAAGTTCAGAATCCAAATAGGATATTCCAGCTTTCAGAAACATGAAACAAATTGCATGAGCTGTCACGAAAAAATGATAATATCTTTAAAGCTTAATCAAGCTCAAGGTGAAATTGAAGAATTAAGTGCAGTAGAAAATTGTGAAGATATTAGCAATGAAAAAGGGATTAGTGATTTAGAGTTGCCTTCAATTTATCTTTCAAGTGATTTCTCCGTCCATGAAAGTGAAATTCATAGTGATTTTTCATTTCCTGCTCACAGGGTAATGCAGTTTTTGACACGCAATTTAACTTATAAGCTGAAGTTACGCACCGCTAATAGCCTTAAGCTGGGCAAAAGCCGACTGATTAGCGGAGACGAGTAACTTTAAACGCAAAGCGAAATGATTTAACTTGGTTTTGATTTTCAAACACTCAAGCTTAAACACCGCATACGTGGCTAAAAACATATGATTAAACCGAGCCCTTTGGCTATGAGCAGGCGACTTACCCAAATTGGCATTTTGCTTTAACGACTTATGATACACTTCAACCTGCCATCGTTTTTGATAGCCGTTGATAAATTTATCCTTGTCGCATTGCAAATCTGAGCATACCAGATATAACACCCCTATACTATCGTCCTTGTTTGTAAAGACTCGGCGTAATAACAAGACTTCATCATGATAGTCATTTAAAAAGCCGCGAACAGGGGTATTATCGGGTAAATTAGATTCATCAATACGTACAAAGTTACCTTTTTCTCTATCATCCGGGGTTAAAGCCACTAAGCGATTTGACTTTAACGCAAAGATGAAATGCTTGTTAGCTTTACGAATATGTTTGAATGTCGCTTTGGCTGAAAACCAAGAATCGGCTAATACATAGTCGAATTTGACTTGGTTTTTGATTGCGCTATCAAACATATCAAGCAGTCGCTGATTTTTGGTTTTATCGCTTTTACGTTTAACCTTGCCTTTGTCATCGGTAAAGACATTGGGTTTGGTGATGATGTCAAAGCTTAAGGGTATGTCGATATCTTTGCGATGATACAGACAGTTAAGCAGGTTAATGCCTTTAACATTTTTGTTTTGGGTATGGTCGTAGTGCCAGCAGTTGATGTCGTCGACGCTTGTGTGCGGTTTAGGCTGTATGGTGTCATCAAAGATGAGATAGCCGATGGCATTGGGTGTGGCATTTTCATGCTGCCTTAGCATGGGTTTAATCAGTTGCCATTGTTCTTTGGCGGTGAGTGTTTCACTGTTTAGAAAGCGGGTGATGCTGTCATGGTAGATGCTCCCTTGTAGTAGATTGGCAAGTCCTGTGGCGGTGGTTTGCCCAAAACTTGCAATGAGGTAGTCGCTGTAGAGTTCTATCATGTCTTTGTTCATTTGTTTACTCTCGCTGACTGCTTTTTTTGTTATGATAGCGCTTTTTTAAAGGGCTGCGTAACTTCAGTTATAAGGATTTAGAAAACTATAAAAATTAGAGCAATTCTTATGTAAGTATTTTAGATAAGTGGAATATAATTGAAAAAGCTTGGAGCTTGACACGAAATAACAAAAATCAGTTAGCAGAACAAAAAATTAAAGAATTTAGCCAATACGCTGATTTACTAGATAATTCTTTAGAAAGTGCTATATTTGAGTTTCTAAGAGAATTTATAGCTTCCGATGATTCAAAATTTGATAGCTATGTTAAAGCTCATGACTGGATACAAACTATATCTTTGAATGATTATGGCGAATTTAAAGGTTTTTTTGAAGAAAATTATGGAGAACATACTCGTAGATATTTTGAGGTTTTCAAATCTTTTTTTAAAAATTATAGCGAATTTTCTCAAGTCCAATTTTCTAAATTTGACAATCAAGATTTAATCACGACTTCAAATTCATTTGACAACGTCAAAATGTTTTATGGAGAGTGTTTTGAACATTTGACAAGTAATTTGGAATTTCTTGCATGTTTATTTAATATTAAAGAAGGTAGAACATTCGATAAATTTCAACAAATGTCTTTAATTCAATACAATAGTTTAGATAAAGCTAACAAGCTTAACCCAGTGAAAAAAATTCCAGAAATTAATAATATTTTCGATTCTTTTGATAGTAAATTAAGAAATGCTTCCCATCACGGTCATATTTTTTATGACAATGGTATTATTAAATATAAGACAAGTCATGATAAAGATTACAATGAAATTAGATACATAGACTTTTTGACTGAATGTAGAAAAATATTTGAGTCTCTTTGTATTTTATTTATGTTAGAAATTTACTTTAAAAAAATAATTTTACCCAAGATATCCAAGACTAATTTTCCAACCAAATGATCATTACATGTAAGAAAAGCTATGTTTGATTCATGACAAAAGTTATCTATTCATACTCCTTATTATCAAACTTAACAACTCCCCCAGCCATTTACAAGATATCAAGCTTTTCATGATCGATCTCGTCGGGCTTGAACGAGATGTTCTCTACCACGCTAAGAAGCCCGTAATAATTCAACACAAAAACCGTATTTAACCGTTGGCAGAAAATCGCTATGCTCTGCCAACTTTGCAATCAAAATCAAAATTTCTATGTACGACTCCGTATTCCAAGACATCAAAACCCATATCGTTAGCTTCACAGGCTTAGAGCGAGATGCCCTACATATTTATGTCGGTATTGGGGTATTTCTTATCACAAGTCTACTTTTTAAAAATCACCGCTACCGTTGGCTTATCGCCTTATTTACGGTGATTGCTGCTGCCAGCATGGGTGAAGTGCTAGACAGACATGACCAGCTTATAATCAGCAAGCACTGGTACTGGCAAGGCAGTGTGCATGATATAGTAAACACCTGCTTTTTCCCCACCCTTTTTACCTTGATACTCACCTTTACCCATTTTTTTGAGCGAAACTTTGAGCGAAATAGTGCCCAAGCTCATGGTTCAAAACGTTAATTGGGTATCAACTTTTAGCAAACTTTTGGTTCAATCTTGGCAAACTCAGCGATTCGGGGTAAAGTAACCTCATTTTTCACAGTATTTTTAAAATTACAGTATTTTAAAATTAGTTCTCTCGCATATATGGACAGCCAACCCCTTATGAATCCGCAATTACAACTTTTGCATCCTTATCCGTTTGCCAAGATGGCAACCTTGCTACAAGGCATCACCCCAAACCCATACTATGCCCCGATTAAACTGGGTATCGGTGAACCGCAGCACACGCCGCCACAGTTTGTGTTAGACGTCATCAAAGACAGTCTGGCTAAAATCCAAAATTACCCCACCACCAACGGTTTGCCCGAGCTGCGCCAAGCGATTGCCGATTGGGTACAGCGCCGTTTTCAGGTCAAACAATTAAATGCCGACACCCAAGTATTACCTGTGATGGGTACACGTGAGGCGCTATTTAGCTTTGTGCAAGCGGCATTTAACCGTGAGGATAGCAAACGACCTTACGTGGTGATGCCCAATCCGTTTTATCAGATTTATGAGGGGGCGACGCTGCTCGCTGGTGGACAGCCGTATTTTGTCAATTGTACCGCCGACAATAACTTTGTCGGTGACTATGACAGTGTGCCAAGCGAGGTTTGGGAAAAAACCCAACTGGTCTTTGTGTGTAGTCCAAACAACCCAACTGGCTCGGTGATGGATTTGGCGCAGTGGCAACGTCTGGTTGAGCTATCGGATAAATATGGCTTTATCCTAGCCAGTGACGAGTGCTACAGTGAGCTATATTTTGAGGCGGCGCCAATTGGACTACTTGAAGTCTGCGCCAAAATCGGACGCGATGATTTTGCCAATTGCGTGGTGTTTCATTCGCTGTCAAAACGCTCCAATCTACCTGGCATGCGCTCAGGATTTGTGGCAGGTGATGCCAAGCTACTAGCGCCGTATGCCCAGTACCGCACTTACCAAGGCTGTGCGATGCCGATTCATCATCAGCTGGCTTCGATTACCGCGTGGCAAGATGAAGCCCATGTGTCAGAAAACCGCAAACTATATCGCCAAAAGTTTGATTTGTGGATGGACAAGCTGTCAGACAAATTACCGCTACGCCGTCCTGATGCCGGTTTTTATTTTTGGTTACCGGTGCAAGATGATGAGCAGTTTGTCAAAGTGATTTATGAACAGCTAAATATCCATGCACTTGCAGGGCGTTACCTGTCTCGTGATACGCCCCCATACCAAAACAACAGCGGCAACGCTGGCAAAAACCATGTGCGCATGGCATTGGTTGCAGATATCGCACAAAGCAGCGAGGCGATTGACCGACTGCTGAGCTTGGACTTATCAAATTTGGTGTAATTTTCCATAAAAAAAGTGAGGGCTAGCTACCATCACTTTTTTTGACTTTTTGTAAGCCTTTGGCTTTTAAAGATACAACGTGGAATGACGGCTAGTCTTCAAGATTTTTTAGCAGGGAACTGACCTGTGCCAATTTCTTGCGTTTTTGGTGGATATCATGGGTGACAAAGATGTCATCGGTTTCAGGTAGCATAAACCAATCTGGGTGGCGAAACGTGTTCTCAATATCTTGTAAGCCACTTTCCCAGTGCTCTCGCATGGTCGAGGCGCTAAACTCATAGTCTTTATAGCCACGCTCATAAGTCTTTTTGTGATAAATCAGATGAATCACGTTTTTGACACCGACTTCTGTCATTTCGCGGGCTTTATTGACGCACAGTTCTTCAACTTTATCAACTTTAGCATCGTCATCGATGATTTCGAGTAACTCTTTGATAAGGCGCGTATAACGCAGCTTTTGCGCCATAAAGTCAGTAACCATGCGGGTTCTGCTAGAGTATCGAATGTCTTTGATGCGCTCGTCAATCTCCATCATATTCTCTGGCAACGTGCCCTTGGCATTCCACAAATCCACTTGGAAAATCAATTGCTTGAGGTGCTCTTCATGGCTTAAGATTTCATTGAGCGGCGTGTTGGACACCAAGCCGCCATCCCAATAATACTCCCCATCAATCTCAACCGCTGGAAAACCTGGCGGCAATGCGCCCGATGCGATAAAGTGATCGTAGTGCAGTTCTTCATTTTCATTGCTAAAAATAGCAAAGTTACCGTTTCGCACATTGACCGCAGACACCGACACTTTCATCCGATTGACGTCATTGACCAGTTTTAAGTCACAATAACGCTCAAGGGTCTCGCGCAGCTTGTCGGTGGTGTAATAGCTTAAGTGATTGGGGGTGGTGTCATACGGCACAAAATAACGCGGTTTAAAAAAACCACGCTGTCCTTCAATCATGGTTAGCCAAGCCTCAGTGGTAGATTCCATCACCCGCAGCTGCTGCTTTAAAAAGCCATTTTCAAATATCCATGGCATAAAATGGCTTACCATGTCAATTTTGCTGAGTTTATCTAGCTCATTGGCCGTTTGACGGTAGACATTCATCCCTGCAGGGGTGTAGTTACGATGGGTGATGGTGTTCCAAAACCCTTGCAGCGCCGCCAAGCGGTTCTCTGGACGGTTACCTGCGATAATGGCGGTATTGAGCGCGCCGATTGAAATACCTGAGATACGGTCGATTTTGATGCCTTGTTTATGCAGTCCTTCATAAATCCCTGCTTGGTAGGCACCAAGCGCACCGCCACCTTGCAGCAGCAACGACACGCTATCGTATTGTTTGACCAATTCTTTGAGCGGTGGCGTGCCTTGTGGGGTGGGTTGATTGGGGTTTGTGTTTGGTGGCTCTATCGCCTTGAGCGGTGATAAATTATCAGGTGATGGCTTAGATGGTTGTGCAGGTGTGGGGATGGTTTTTCTAGTTGACATAATAATCTCATCATCCATAAGTATAGTGGTTTTTATCTAGTATAGAATATATATCACTCAAGTATTGTAGCAAGATTTTATAGCGACAAAATGATATATGCGTGACTTTTTTGAGGGTTTTGTCATTCATGAACCTTTGCTTAAACATAAATTGAATCAAGGTTAATACGCGCAATTTTTAAAAAAACTCAATGCTATATTAAAAAAATTAAATCGCCGCTTGATTTTTTAAGACGTTAGCATAATAATAATTATCACTAAAAGATAATGTATCTCATTTATACTTTAGTTCGTATTTACTCGCTTTCATTGAGTGCTTTATTTTCTATTTTAAAACTAAACCGTTCGCGAAAGGCAGCAAGATGACCGTATTGACATTTTCTAATGACATGGCACCCGTGCTAGAGTCAATCCCCCCAAAAGCAGCGGCTCAGCCTTTGTTAGACCTGCCAAAACATACCATCGCTTATGTGGAAGAAGTCATTGCCAATCCTGCATTTGGTTTGCAAGACAATTTGGTGAGCCGGCGCCTGCATGATTTGGGATTTTTGCCAAATACAGCGATTAAAATCGTGGCAAAAGGCTTGTTTGGTCGCCCCCCCTTTGCTATTCAATTAGCAGGTGGTGCGCAGTTTAGTTTACGCCGTGATGAGCTTGCTAAGATTAAGTGCCGTAGGGTGTAACGATTTTTGTCACTGTTTAATAGATGTTAGGTTGAGAGATGGCAAGCGTAGCAGATGAGTGGCTACGCTTTTTGTTTTTTTAGGGTATAGATAGATAGTGTTGAGTTAGAGGGTTATTATGGCAATCACGTTGGCATTGGTCGGGGCACCAAACTGCGGTAAAACGGCTACCTTTAATGCCTTGACGGGGGCAAAAGCAAAAATTGCCAACTACTCTGGCGTCACAGTGGACAAAAAATTTGCCACGTGGTTGGGCAATCCAGCAGTCACTATCTTAGATTTACCCGGTACTTATAGTTTGCGCACTACCAGCCCTGATGAGCAAGTCACCCGTGAGGTATTGCTCGGTCAACAGGCAGGTGAAAAACCGCTTGATGGCATTATCGCGGTCGCTGATGCGACGAATTTGCGTCTAAGCTTGCGGATGCTACTGGAGCTCAAACAACTGGGCTTGCCCATGATGGTCGCGCTCAATTTATCCGATGTCGCGGCTTCACGCGGGGTAGTGATTGATGAAGATGCACTAGCCGAAGTCTTGGGTATGCCCGTGGTCAAAACCATCGCCATCAAACGTGACGGCACTGCAAAACTCCACCAACTACTCGGTGAGTTTGTGGCGCAGCAAGCCAACCAATCCGCTACCGCGCTGCGTAACGCGCAATATTTTACCCAAGTCGCTGACTCCATTGATAACTTAGATGCCACTGTCTTATACCATGAAGCTGACACGATTATCGCCCATGCGGTACGCGAAAAAGGCGCCCTACCCAATTGGCATGAGCGTTTAGACAGTCTGTTATTGCACCCATTTTGGGGCATGGTGATTTTGCTGATTGTGCTGTTTGTGATGTTCCAAGCGGTGTATTCATGGGCTGCCCCGTTGATGGATGGCTTAGATAGCCTAGTCAATACGCTAGGGACTTGGATTACCGCTCAGCTAGGTTCTGGATTGTTACAAAGTCTATTGGTCGATGGCGTGCTTGCGGGTGTCGGCGGGGTGATTGTTTTTTTGCCGCAGATTACGATTCTGTTTTTGTTTATTTTGGTGTTAGAAGATTCGGGTTATTTGCCACGCGCCGCTTTTTTGCTGGATAATTTATTGGCAAAGACAGGTTTGTCAGGTCGGGCGTTTATCCCGCTGCTTTCAAGTTTTGCCTGTGCTGTCCCTTCGGTCATGGCAACTCGCACCATTCCCAATGCCCGCGAGCGCCTTGTCACCATGGCACTGGCACCGATGTTGACCTGTTCAGCACGCTTGCCGATTTATGCATTAATCATCGCTGCCGTGATTCCCGATACCAAAGTATTGGGACTGTTTAATCTGCAAGGTCTGACTTTGTTTGCGCTCTATCTGGCTGGGATTGTGTCGGCGGCTTTGGTCGCCTTGGGGCTTAAATGGATAGCTAAAGTACAAGGGCGCACGAGCTTGACGGCGCTGATGATGGAGTTACCGACTTATCGCTTGCCCAATGTGCGCCATATTGCGATTAGCCTTTGGGATAAAGTTAAAGCGTTCTTGACACGCGCAGGCACGATTATTTTTTCGTTGTCCGTATTGCTATGGGTATTGGTGACTTTCCCAAAACCACCTGCCAACGCCACAGGTCCTGCTATTGATTATAGTATTGCCGGTCATCTTGGGCATTGGATTCATCCGCTTTTCGCGCCGATTGGGTTTGATTGGCAAACCTGTATCGCCATGATTCCTGGCATTGCTGCCCGTGAAGTGGTGGTCGCTGCGATGGGTACTGTGTATGCGGTGAGTGGTGATGAAGCGGCGGTGAGTGAAGGCTTAATCCCGATTATCCGCAATCATTGGGGACTACCAACGGCGTTTGCGTTTTTGGCGTGGTATATCTATGCACCCATGTGTATGGCAACGATTGCCACCATCAAACGAGAGAGCAATTCGGGAAAATATACGGCGATGATTGTGGCGTTTTTATTTGTGTTGGCCTATATCGCAGCTTTTATTACTTATCGTGTGACAGATATACTCGTTAATTAATTGATTGGAAGGAGTCATTATGAACGCGCAAATGCAGACTTTTATTGTGATGTTGATGGTATTGATAGCGCTAATATATGTGGCAATCAAAGCCAAAAAGCGCTTAACTAGCAAAAATAATAGTTGTGGCGGCTGCGGTAAATGCGGTCATTGAGTGAAGATTACAATCTTGGTGTTTAGAACTTAGATATTTAGGGCGTATGCGCCACGCCCGTCTTTTTAGCTAACAGTTTGCAATTTGCCGTTTAAAATTTACTGTTTAAATGGACACTTAATCGCCCAAATGCACGTATTTAGCAATCACTTGCTGATGGATGGGAAAATTACCCAGCGTTGCCCCTGCTTTACGGTCAGCAAAATAATGTTGCAGCGTTTCAATGACATTTTGGAACGCCAAGTCTTGCCAAGGGATATCTTCTTCGGCAAACAACGCACATTCTAGGCTCTCGATGCCCACGCCAAATTTGCCATCTTTGAGCGAGCCGATAAATATCATATGAATCTGTCCGATATCTGGTATGTCGTATAGACAATATAGCTCTAATCCACTGCCGATGGCTTCGGCTTCTTCAAAGCACTCACGATTGCCGCCATCTTTCATCGTCTCGCCAAGCTCCATAAAGCCTGCAGGCAGCGTCCAATAACCGTGCCGCGGTTCAATCGCGCGGCGACAGAGCAAAACTTTATCTTCATGGATAAGTAAACAGCCGTTGATGACTTTGGGATTTTCGTAATGGATGTAGCCACAAGACGGGCACACAATGCGCGGCAGACTGTCCATCGGCGGGATTTTGGTTTCGGCTAGATGACCGCATTGCAGGCAGTAAGGCATGGTATTTTCCTATTATTTTTATGTTTTGTGAGGTGAAAGTCGTTTTAAGTATGGTAGCATTGATTGCAGGTTTTTACATGATAAAAATGATTTGAGCAGCCGATTATGAGAAAGTTTAGCTTAGTGTTTAGCTGGGTATTAAGTTTAGCATTATTAGCAGGTTGTAGCGCGCTGCATACCCAGCCTAGTATGCAAAAACCTGTCTCAGCTATGCCAGCTTTACCGCTTGATAGTGATATCGACAATAAACAATGAGTTCTAGATAAATTCGGTCAACTCAAAGCGCCGTATAAACATTGCGAAATTGCCCATTAAATTTTGATGAATTAAAAAATATGTCGACAACTAGATTTCAAAGTCCTTTACTGAACCAACTGGCAGAGCGAATCGCAAAACTGCCATTCGACCCCACGCCGCAGCCGTATTCGGTACTCATCGCCATTACCAATGAAGCTGAGCCAAAAATTTTGTACTCGTTGCGCGCTTCGGATATGCGAGAACATGCCGGCGAAGTATCATTTGCAGGTGGCAGACGCGAAGACACAGACGATAGCAACCAAGCTACTGCGTTACGAGAAACGCATGAGGAAACGGGTATTCATCCCAGTCAAGTGACTGTGTTGGGCGAATTACCCCTACAATTTGCCAAAAGCGGTAGACCTGTCAAGCCGATTGTGGGGGTAATACCACCCAGCGTTAACCTTGTGCCCGAGATGTGCGAAATTGCAAGGCTATTTTGGGCAGATTTAGCCACGCTCATTCACCAGCCAACCATCGATTATGCGTATGATTTGGGTCGCCAAGTGATGGTATCACCGAGCTTTATCATTGATGGCGAGACCGTGTGGGGCTTGACTGGACGCATCACCGCAAGCCTACTGGAAATGGGATTTGACCGCCAGATTGATTGGTATTTTAATGTTCACGATAAATAGCCAATCAACCAGAAACTAATTACTGCAGCGCTGTCCACGCTAGCATTTCATCCAGCACGGCTTTGGCATTGCTATTATTTTTGACATTGTCGGCATTAATCATCCCAACCACTGCATACCATTTTCCTGATTTGCCTTGAACATAGCCTGCCATGCTGGTGACATTATCGAGCGTGCCTGTTTTGATCCAAGCATGTCCAATGGCAGGGTTATTTGGTTGGCGCAGTTTGAGCGCTTTGATAGTACCCGACTCGCCTGCTACGCCCAACGAATCACGATATACGGTAAAATTGGGTGAATGATAAGCGAGAGTTAGCAGCGCTAACATACTATTGGGCGCCAAGCGGCAATCACGGCATAAACCTGAGGCTCTAGTCATCACAGGGGGCTGTGCTTGCGGCAGCTTTTGTTGCCACCACTGGTGGATGTAGGCAAAGGTTTTTGGATAAGTGCTGATACGCTGCTTGTCGGCATACAGTGGTAGCGACAAGGCGATTTGTTCCGTCATCACATTGTTGGAGTGCTGATTGATGTCTTTGATTTGTTCGTGCAATGGATTGGAGGCGACATAGCCAACCAATTTTGGGGTCAAGGGTTTGCCAAAGTATTTTAGGTATAAGCGAATATACCAAGGTAGCGCTTGCGGTATCGCCTTGGCTTGCTGCATATAGGGCACTGCAGGGTTGGCAAATTCAATATTCCCTGTAAAGTTTGGCAAGATTTTTTGCCAGTCGGCGATAATTTGTTGTTTGACCAGTACATCCCCATCAGGAAACGTCAGATAGCGCTTTTGCTCACCACAGAAGGCGGACGCGGTTTGGTGAAAGCTCAATCCTGTGGACGTCAATGTCCCAATCCAATCGTCTTGGTTGCTATTACAAGGCGCTTGACTGGCTTGCAGTGTTGTAGGCATAGTGAAGTTTGCCAGTGCAGGCTTTAGGATGACCTGATACGCCGCTACGTCTTTGGGATTAATCGAGGGTTTGCTTTGTATTTGCTCAAGATTTGCCGCTTCGTTATAAAGGTCAGATGTATTTGAAGTAGTAGCACTGCTACCACTAGCGGATGCCTTAGCAGGTTTGATAGCTGCTATTGCGTTAGGTTTTGCTATTGGCACTAAATCCACTTCCACCGTACCAAAATTGGTCAACAAAGCATTGGGCTGGGCATTATAAGGGCGTAACCCTTTACCATCAAACGCGTTAACATCAAAATCCACTCCGTCAAACTGCTGATTGTCGATGATTAAATTGCCTTGCACCTGCTTAATACCCTGCGCTTTGATCATGGCAAGCAGTTGGTACAAGCGCTCGTTTTCCAGTTTTGGGTCGCCACTGCCTTGCACAATCACATCACCATAAAGTGTGCCTTTCCAGACAAACCCATGCTGATATAATTTGGTTTGCCAAACAAAGTCTTTGCCCAAACTATCGAGCGCCACATAAGTGGGAATCAGTTTTTGCGTAGATGCAGGGGTACGTGGCACATCAGCGTTATAACTAAACAAAGGTGTTTGGGGCGTGGTCGACGCTGCATTTTGCGGATTGTCCGTTAACGGCTGTACTACCATACTCATGCTATCGGTCGGAATATTGGCTTGGGCAAGTTTGGCCTGAATCGCTTCAGGTAGCTTGTTGACTGGATCGCGCTGCCCCATAACTGCATGGCTTTGCTTGGTCACTGAATCAGTGAGTATTGGCGGCTGGACTTGTGTGGTATCTGACGTATGACCCACCAAGGACAGACCAGCCATCCCTAGCAACAAACCTGTTTTTAAAGACAATAATTGAGTGGCGCGGGTTTGCAGACCCAAGGATTGGCGCGAATTTTTCATAACAACAGCAACAATGTGACGAATCTATACTAGGTATCGAATCTTATTAGGCAAAAATAAACTAGGCAAAAATAAGCTGCCACCTTATCGCTTTTTGCCATAAAAATCCACTGGATTTCATAGCAAATCGGCTAAAATTAAGGCATTTAGACAAACTGCCGTAGCCTTCTGTTGCAATTCTCTACATTTCGTTTTTCAGATATTTGCTAAACTGTCGCCTAATTGCCACATTTCAGTCACTGCTATTGCCGTTTTGGGTTTCAATCGAGAACGCTAATCCCAATTGTTTTGGGTGAAAAATTATTTAGATTAAAAAATTATTTAGGTTAAAAAAACTCTATGTTAAACAAATCTATCGCCACCTCTGCCATGACTATAGGCGCTATGAGTGTCGTGCTAGCGTTATCTGCATGCTCAAAAAAAGATGACAAAGCCACAACCACCACCGCTTCTGCAACGACGAACACCACCACGTCAACCTCTACGACTACTGCACCTGTGGCGGCTTCCCAAGCCATCTCTAGCGCACCTGCTAGTGCTGCCGTTACCACCACCGCTTCGTCAACCACGACAACTGTCACCACGCCAGCGACTGCAGAAAAAGCCGCTAACGTTAGCAGCGCCCCTACAGTTGCCGCCAATAATGCTGCAGCTGCCACACCCAATCTTGCCCTAAAAGCGGATTTGACTCAGCTATTTAAAACCTTAAACGAGCTTGACCGCAATACCCAAGCCAAACAAGCAGAAATGGCAAAAAAAATGCAAAACGCCAAAACGCCTGCTGACCAACAAGCTTTCTTTAAAGAAGTGGTGGCACAGTTAGACTTGCAAAAAGCCACGCTTAACAAATTAAAATTTAATGACCCCCGTGTCGCACAAACCCGCGATAAAATGGTTGAAAGTATCACCAATAGCCGTGCCGGTACGGCGGCTTTAATCAAAAAACCAACGGCAACCCCAGAGACCAATCCAGAAATTGCTAAGTCAATGGAAAAAGCGCAAAAATCCGCTGAAGAAGCCCGTACCATGTTGATGCAATTAACCCAAGAAGCAGGCATCAAGCCAAAAGGCGCAGACGCCGCTCCCAGTAAAAAATAAAGTCATCTTTAAATAAAAAACTCTCATAATGAGAGTTTTTTTATGTCGGTTAGCTTTTATGACTTCGTAAGCCTGCTATGACTTCATCAGGTGGGTAAATAACATGGCAGTCATGATGGCGTCATTGAGGGCATTATGGGCAGGTAATCGCGGGATTTGGTATTCTTCTAACAGTTGATTGAGGTGTGGTAACTGCCCAACTTGGCTGGGGTCATGTCGATGCTGATTTTGTTGATACAAGCGACTGACATCGACAAGTTTATTAGCCAGTTCCACCCCTAAAAACGGTTTGGCAATGGCATTTAAAAACGCCATATCCATGTCCACACAGAACCCAATTATCGGACGGTTTTTAAGCATTGGCAATAATTGGGTGAGCATCTCGTCATACGATAAGCCATTGTCGACATCTATCGGTCTTAATCCGTGAATCACAATGGTGTCATCGGTGGGCATCACAGGCGGACGGCATACCAAGGACAGCGCGCTATCGGTATCAATCACAAACCCGTCACTTTCTTTGCGTACCTGTACTGCACCGACACTTAAAATATAATCTTGTTTGGCATTAAGCCCCGTCATTTCTAGGTCTAGGCTCACCCACTCATTAGGGACTTTAGATGGCTGGGTATCAAACAGATAAGCGTACTCCGGCTTGCTGAGCCGCTGTTTTTGTCGCTCAAGTTTTTGACCGTCGAACAGATTTTTGATGCGATGAAACATGGCTTTTCTCTAGGCAATTAACGCTATCTATTTAGTTAAAAAATATCTTCAATTAAAAAATATCTACTTAGTTAAAAAATATCTAGGCGATAATGATGGGCAATAAAGGTTTTAAAATCTTTGACCATCGCCAAACATTCTTTTAACAAATCTTTTTCCAGTGCTGATAAGTGATTGGGATTTACCGCTCGCGCTGTTCTATCCTGTGTGGTCAATGCCACATCCAATCGTTTTGCCATAAAAAAATCCAGTGCTTCTGCCAGATTTTGCGCCATGGTATCACCTAGTACCTGTCGCTGTGCCAGCTGTTGCAGTCGGCTTCTGGTGTTAGTCTCAGTGATTTGATATTCCAGTGATAAGGCTCGCACGCCATGGACAATCGGGAATATCCCCGCTTTTTTTAGGTCAATATCGGTTTCACTGGCACCGACAAATTTCTGCCACCAACCACTGCTATCGCCAAATTGTAGAATCGGTTTGGCAAAACGGTTGATAAAGTTGCTAGTCGCCACATTTTTCGCGCTGACTTGCCAATGTTTTTGCAGCTGCTCAAAGAGCTTAATATCGCCGCAAACAAAATGCGCATCGACTAAGGTCGCAATCCACATCATATCTTCACTACTGCCACTCACGTACCATGCCGTGATTTGTTTTTCAAAGGCGGTTGAAGTTTTTCGCCAACGCTCGTTGCTAAGCATAATCTTGCCATCACAATAGGGATAACCCATGTTTGCCAATGCCTCATTGAACTGCGCGGCATAGCTGGGCAGATTGTCATCTTTAAAACCATTGCGGATAATCAGCGCATTGTCTTGGTCAGTACGCAAGATTTGTTCACCACGCCCTTCTGAGCCCATCACAAACAGACAGGTATTGTAGAAGGTGATAGCAGGCACAATCAGCTGCCATACCTTGGCGAACACTTGTAAATTCAAGCTTTGCACCATACGGCTGATAACATGGATTTTGATGCCGCTGGCGTGCTGCTCACGGATAAATTTACCAATCAATTCCACCGCCACCGCAACATCCTCTAAGCTCTGCGCTTGCTCAATACGAGCAACAATAAGATTGGAATGGTTGGTTAAAAAGCTCAGTAATTCGGTTTGTCCCAAAATCCCAATGATTTGACCTTGACTGTCAATAATGGGTAAACGGTGGATACGAGTTTGTAGCATGGTCAGCAAGGCTTCACTCACATCTTGCGATTGATGCACGGTATGGATTTTAAAATTAGTAAAGTCCAGCACAGGCGTGGTGGCAAAATCAACTTTTTGTCCAATCGCTCGGCATACATCGGTTTGGGTAAAAATACCGATGCGCTCGACATACGCTGCGATGGTGGATTTTTCGACGCCTTGTGCGATGAGTTTGTCACGCTCCGCTTCGGTCATTCGCGCTTGCGACTTAACCAAAATATGCTTGATGTCAAATTGGTTCATCGCCATCGTGGCATCGTATAGCGTTGCCGTATCATCGACAAAATGTGGTGGTTTGATATGCTGCCCCAAATTGGCAATCGGTTGATATAGCAGTTTTTGACTTTCACTTTGGGCAAGGCGGGCTTGGTGATGGTTGAGACGGGCAGCGACATCGGCAAACAAGGCTTTTTTTAAGGTGAGATTTTGCTCAGTGATTGCGCTTAGCACTTGGCCATTGATACGGTACATCAGACTTTGCTGTTGGGTAATAAAGTTGAACACGCCGTTTTGCCTGACCTTGGTATCAAACCAATCGCCTGCATTTAAGGTAGAAATCAACGCATTGCCTTGTAATTGATGAACAAAGCCTTTAATGATAATAAAAAAATCCCCTTGCCATCCTGCAGGTATGGGCTGCAAGTTGTCTAAATAGACGATTTTACTGTGCTGCTGCAGATAGGTTCGCTGCTGAGCGCTTAGTGTATCAAACGGGGGCTGGTGTAGATGTTGTATGTCCAAAGTCTGTATCGTTGAGCCACTCATATCACCATCCTTGTATTGCGGCTAAAAATAAATCTCATGTCCTATGAGTCTTGTTAGATTATAATCAAAGTTGTCTAAGGCAACAATCGTGTTTCAACAAATATCGATGGATCGTGGTGGTATGTAATTTACACCCGTCAAACATATCAGTATAGGTAATGGGTAAACAGATGAATTATTTAGGTTTTCTTTGTTTAGGTCTAGGGATTTTGACATTGGTCGCGGGTATGCTATGTTTTTTATTATCTAAAGTCAGTAAGGAGCCGCCCGTCAGGTATAAAACCCAACGCATTGCGATGGTGCTGTTGCCACTGGCGATTGTACTGCTTAGTATCGGACTTAAATTTAGTATGAGTGTAGTGAATCCTGAGGTGTAAATAAATAGCTTTGATAACTAGACCTGTTAACTAGTCTTAACCACAAAATGAAAAGTGCACACATATAATAAAGGTCAGCCTAATATAAGCTGACCTTTAACCTAAATTAACCTAAATTCAAAACAATTAAGCGGGCTTGACAGCGACTAGCACACGGATGCTATCAGGAATTAAGGATAAATGGCCCAGTGCATGTAAGCCCTGTTCTTGCAAACGTTTTAATTGATTGATTTCTGCGTCTCGTACATTCGGATTGATGGATTGCAAATATTGCAGGCGCTCCACTTCACGCTCATAGCGCTGATTAAATACCTCTTTGGCTTGCTCACTTATCGCAGGTAATTGCTGGTTTGCCAATGCTACTGCTTGCTCATAGCGCACTTCGATGATGTCTTTACGCGCTTTAATGACTTGACGCGCGCGGGTTTTATCCAAACGATGAATATGCGACACAATCATATCAGGCGCAATTTTATCGCTAAAATCAGTCCCTTGCTGGCTTAAAAACACCCGAATGAGCGGCTTTGGCAAAAATGCGGGTAAATTAAGGAGCTTTGGCGCAATCGCTTCAACACGAAAATTAACTTCGACCAATACCAGTCCTTCAGGCATGGTATTACTTTGTAAGGTTGCAACCGTGGTATTACCAAACGTGCCTGCGTTGACCGTTTCAAAGATACTTTGCATCAAAGGATGCTCATAAGTCATGAATTCCATGTCTTCGCGTAATAACGCTTGGTCACGCTCAAAGGTCAAGGTCATACCATCTTCGGGGACTGCCAGTCCTTGCACCTGTACTTCATCGCTCGGATGCAGCATCAATGAGCCATCGCGCTGTCCACTATATTCCATATTGATGGACGACATAAAACGTTCAAACAAACGTGGCAACATGTGGGTATCATCAAAATCACGCATGGTGTAAGCGATTTTACTGGCGACACGCGGGCGACAAGAATTGTATTCAAGTAATCTGTCACGCCCTGCTTGCATGGCTGCTTCTAGTGCGAGGCGCTGGGCGTTGCCTTCTTCAATCAACTGATCTAAAGTAATTTCTTGACCCTCATCTTCGACTTTTTGCCCTTCAAGTAGCGGTTTTAAATCCACAATAAACTGCTCTTGAACGGTTTGCGCCGTGGGTGAGATTTGGTTAAAAATATTTAGCGCTTCGTTATACCAGCGGTACATACGTTCAGTTGCCGTGCCTTCGACGAAAGGCACATGAATGGTAATCTCGTTTTGCTGACCAATCCGATCGAGGCGGCCAATCCGCTGCTCTAATGTATCAGGATTGGCAGGCAAATCAAATAATACCAAATCACTGGCAAACTGAAAATTACGCCCTTCAGAGCCAATTTCAGAAGCCAACAAGACTTGCGCGCCTTCAATATCGGCAAAATATGCAGCCGCTTGGTCGCGCTCCAGTAGGGTCATTTGCTCAGTAAAAATCGCAGTTTTAATGCCCGCATGCAATCGCAATACTGCCTCTAAACTCTCAACCGTTGCCCCACTGCGCGCAATCAGCAGCACCTTTTGATGTTTCAAGGTGTTTTTAAGCAAATCAACCAGCCAAGGCACCCGCGGGTCTTGTTCTAGCCAACTGCCATCGGGCTGTAACTCTTCTGGCCATAATTGTTCGCGTAATTTACCTTGGGTGTGATAACTGTCTTGCCAACTTATCGGGAGCGGCAACGGGTACGCCATTGAGCGCCGACCTTTGAAGCCAGAAATAAGCTCAGAGACGCTCTCACGGGTGTTGCGAAATAGCACACGGCCAGTACCATGACGATCTAACAATTCATTGATGGCGCGCGCACGACCTTGCTCGTCATCACTGATGTCATGACCTAATAACTGGGCTAATGCTGATTTTTGCTTATCTGACAGCCATTGGTCACTCAATAACACCTCAGCAATTGCGGCGGTTTGCGCAAAATTTTCTTCTGCATCAATAAAGTCGTCTAAATCATTAAAACGATTGGGATCTAACAATCGTAACCGCGCAAAATGGCTTTCTAAACCTAACTGCTCAGGGGTTGCTGTGAGTAACAACACACCTGCGGTTTGTTTGGCCAAATCTTCAACCAAATCGTATTTGTCATTACCCCCCTGCTCACTGTCCCAATGTAGATGGTGCGCTTCATCCACAACCAGCAAATCAAACCCCGCTTCCAAGGCTTTTTCATGCAAATCTTCATGGTCGAGTAGCAAATCGATACTGGCAATAATCAACTGCTCAGTGGCGAAGGGATTTTGCTCAGGGTCATGCTCTGCAATCGCTGCGGTTCTGACCAAATCAAAAATCGCAAACTCAAGATTGAAACGACGACGCATTTCAATCATCCATTGGTACTGCAAACTATCCGGTACCAAAATCAAAATACGCTCAGATTTGCCGGTAATTAATTGCTGATGAATAATCAGACCCGCTTCAATTGTCTTGCCAAGCCCTACTTCATCAGCAAGCAAGACACGCGGCGCGATACGTTTACCTACTTCATGGGCGATATACAGCTGGTGCTCAATGATATCGACACGCGCACCCATCAAGCCTCTTAGTGGATGAGACGCCAAATAGGCTTGGGTACGCAGTAGCTCTTGGCGCAGTTCGTACCAATCATTTTGGTGGATACGACTGGCGAGCAAGCGTTCAAGCGGTTTTGCCAGATTAATATTAGCCGCAAGGCGGGTTTCCATAATCGCACGGTCATGACCTTCAACCGAGTATTTATAGACGCCATTGGTTTCTTCAAAATCGCTGACCACATACGACGCGCCATCTTGGTCGTGTATGGTATCCCCTGCTTTGAAAGTCACACGCGACAAAGGCGCCGATGTCTTGGCATACACACGCGTTTCTTCACTTTGCGGGAACAAAATATGCACGCAGCGTTCATCAACGAGCACGACGACGCCCAGCCCCAATTCATTCTCTGTATCCGACAGATAACGTTGTCCAATCGCAAAATCAGTCATACCGCTTAACCATGCTTCCAAATGAGAAATTTAAATGATGAAAAGTAAAACTGTTTATGATAGCAAAAATTACATTTTCAAGTGAATGATTTTGTTGATAACTGCTGTTTACTTATTCATCATTCGCTACCAACGGACTGACGACTGGCATACCTTCGGTCATGAGCGCTTGTGTGAGCATCTCGATATTATACACCGCGTGACTTTTTACCGTATTTTCAAAGTAAATATACAAGGTATCAAAATTGGCTTGTTGATTGGCAATCGTCTTTGCCCAAGCTTGCATTTCTGTATTACTGTATCGATAATCATGCCGCTCGGCAGCCGAATGGGCGTCCCACCAGTCTAAGTTTTGCCCATGCATGCGTAAATAACCGATGCGGCTAGTAAACAACAGCCGACTGGGCGGTAAACCATGGATATTTGGATAGTCCACACTACACCAAATCAAATTTTGCTGCTGAAAACTGGCGTAAACTTGCGGGATATGCCAGCTTTGGTGGCGAAACTCTATCGCCAATGGTAACCCATCAAACCAACTGGTTAAGGTTGCCAAATACTGACGATGTGCCACCGTTCTATCAAAACCATGCGGAAATTGAATCAATAACGCAGCCAAGCAATCTGCCGTCAAGATAGGTTCAATCGCCTGCAAAAAAGCTTGCGCGGTCTCGGCAGTAGCGGCTAATCGGTGGGTAAAATCTTGGTGAATCTTAATCGAAAATTTTAGCTGCCCGTTGGATTTTTTGAGCATACCTTCATACGCTTTTCGACCTAAAGGCGCATAGAAGCTACTATTGATTTCAACAGTGGCATAATGACGACTATACTCGGTTAAAAATTCGGTTTTTTTGGTGTCAGCAGGATACAGGATTCCCAAAAAATCCGTATCACTGTATCCACCGGTTCCGATATAGATGCTCATAGAAAATTGGTTCTACTCAATTTCAAAATTAGCCCATCATTGATTAATAGAAATTAATAAAAGTCGTATACAACGCCATCATCCATAACAAAAACAGCATCGTCAAGGCTAACAGCTGCGCGGCAGAACCTACATCTTTGCCAATCTTTGCCAACGGATGACGTTCTGTCGATGTATGGTCAATCGACGCTTCAATACCGGTATTAAACAACTCAACGATGAGAGAAAAAAACGATGAAAACACCAGTATCATTTTAATTGGCATCATAAAAGGTAAAAAAATCAGCACAACTAATAAAATGCTATTGAGCCATGCAACCTGTCGAAAAGCCGCTTCATTTTGATACGCCGCAACCAAACCATCTTTTGAGTAACCTGCGGCATTAATGATACGTTTGAGACCCGTTTTTCCCTTGGTCTGCGCGGCATATCCTTCTAAATGGCTAGCGAATTTATCAGAGCGCTGATTTGAACTAGGTGATGTCATGGTGATCATTGGGTTATAAAAAATTTTCTCATTCTACCATAGATTAATCCTAGAATTTTCACAATATCTACTGCCGCGAGCATTGATAGCCGTTGATAAATAAGCTTTGAATCATGCGAATTTAAGTGCAAATAAAATCTATAAATATTGATTGCCATTTTAATGATAATGGCATAAATTCTAAGACTTCTGCTATTTTTTGCAGCCACCACTCCACCTTGCTTTTTTTAGTTAGTGTTGTCACCTTATTCGATGAAAAATCTATGATGAAATTACGCGCCACTTGCCAACTCGATTATCACTTTTCCCAGCCAACCCCTGCAGTGTTTCTACTACGACCGCAATCAGGGTTAGCACAGCAGATCACTCAAGAAGAATGGCAAGTCACACCACCCCTAGAAGTTACAAGCTATAACGACAATTTTGGTAACTTATGTGACAGGGTTTTATTTCCAATGGGTGATTACCAAGTTAGCCTAACAGTTGAACTATATACTAGCGAATGGATAGATGTCGCACCCGGTATGCCGAAAACACCGATTGAGCAGCTGCCTTCAGATACGATGGTATATTTGTTACCCAGTCGCTATTGTCTGCCAGAATTTCTACTTCAAGAAGCCCAAATGATAACCCAAGATTTTGCCGAAGGTTATGACAAAGCAGCGGCAATTTGCAACTATATTCACCAAAACTTTACTTACCAATATGGGAGTAGTACAGCAGAGACCACAGCACTAGACACGTGGCAGCATAAAAAAGGCGTCTGTCGTGACTTTGCCCATTTGGGTATTAGTCTGTCACGGGCATTAGATATGCCCGCTCGCATGGTAGTTGGGTACTTATATCAACTTGACCCAATGGACTTACATGCGTGGTATGAGGTTTTTATTGGCGACCGTTGGTACACATTTGACGCAACGCAATCTGCACCAAAAGGCGGTCGTGTGATCTTAGGTTATGGAAGGGATGCTGCGGATGTTGCTTTTGCGACTTTCTTCGCGCCATTTGAATTAAAAGATATGAAAGTTAACGTAGAAAAAATCGACTGATTTTAGTAGAGATGTTCAAAGTGGAAGCCTCTATTAGAAGGCTTTCATCCCAATTTTTTAATTACCAATATTCATAACTTAGATTGTTGCAAACCCACAAAGCAAAAAAACACCCCCTTACTGTTGTAAGGGGGTGTTTTGGAATAGGGAGCTGACGATGACCTACTCTCACATGGGCGAACCACACTACCATTGGCGCATTGGAGTTTCACTTCTGAGTTCGGGAAGGGATCAGGTGGGACCTCCAAGCTATTATCGTCAGCAAAAGGTTAATTATCTTCGTTGGAACTTGATAATTAACCCAGACTCATTTCTCTATGTTGTTATTGAATTATCAGACCTTCGTCAGGTCGTGATTTCTGATAAAACAGATTGAAGTAATCTCTTAATATGCTTACTAAATTACTCTGTCTGCTTTATTACGTTAAGCTAATTATGGTGGAGCCAAGGAGAGTCGAACTCCTGACCTCCTGCGTGCAAGGCAGGCGCTCTACCAACTGAGCTATGGCCCCTGAGCGAGGATAAGCAAAGCATCGCTTTGCCCGAGTGCAAGAGAATTTACCAAGTAAATTCTAAAGCATTTAACCTCTGCTTAAATGGTGGGTCTAATAAGACTTGAACTTATGACCCCTGCCTTATCAAGGCAGTGCTCTAACCAACTGAGCTATAGACCCTGAACGAGGATTAGCAAAGCATCGCTTTGCCCGAGTGCAAGAGAATTTACGAAGTAAATTCTAAAGCCGTAACCCTCGAATTAGCTTATTTATACACAAGAACAACTTGCTGTGAATTCTCACTTAGTGCTTTAGTTAAGGAGGTGATCCAGCCGCAGGTTCCCCTACGGCTACCTTGTTACGACTTCACCCCAGTCATCGACCACGGTTTCGGGTCTATACCCTGCAACTAGACGCCCTATTAAGACTCGGTTTCCCTACGGCTCCCCTATTCGGTTAACCTTGCTACAGAATATAAGTCGCTGACCCATTATACAAAAGGTACGCCGTCACATCATAAATGATGCTCCGACTGCTTGTATGCACACGGTTTCAGGTTCTATTTCACTCCCCTCACAGGGGTTCTTTTCGCCTTTCCCTCACGGTACTGGTTCACTATCGGTCAGTCAGGAGTATTTAGCCTTGGAGGATGGTCCCCCCATCTTCAGACAGAATTTCTCGTGTTCCGCCCTACTTAATATGCTTCTTATAACCTTTCGAGTACGGGATTATCACCCTCTACGATTGACCTTTCCAAGTCATTCCTCTAAATTATAATCAGTCGGCTCCTCCCCGTTCGCTCGCCGCTACTAGGGGAATCTCTATTGATGTCTTTTCCTCGGGTTACTGAGATGTTTCACTTCTCCCGGTTTGCCCCCCGCTATAAAATATAGCGGGGTACCTACCTTATGGTAGGTGGGTTTCCCCATTCAGATATCGCCGGATCACAGGATATTGCCGCCTCCCCGACGCTTTTCGCAGGCTGTCACGTCTTTCATCGCCTCTGACTGCCAAGGCATCCACCATGTGCACTTCATTACTTGACTATACAACCCTAAAGGGTCGTATAGGTAATGGTAACGATCTTCACCTATGTTTACGCTTGATTCAGTTCTCTTTACTTTTAAGTAATCAGTTATTCCAATCATTTCTTTGGGTCTGATTGGCTGATTACTAAGGTTAATTATCTTCGTTGGAACTTGATAATTAACCCAGACTCATTTCTCTATGTTGTTATTGAATTATCAGACCCTCGTCAGGTCGTGATTTCTGATAAAACAGATTGAAGTAATCTCTTAATACATACTAAATTACTCTGTCTGCTTTATTACGTTAAGCTAATTATGGTGGAGCCAAGGAGAGTCGAACTCCTGACCTCCTGCGTGCAAGGCAGGCGCTCTACCAACTGAGCTATGGCCCCTAAGTAAGAGGTGGTGGGTCTAATAAGACTTGAACTTATGACCCCTGCCTTATCAAGGCAGTGCTCTAACCAACTGAGCTATAGACCCCGAGAACCGTTAAAAAATTGCATCGCAATTTTAGGTTCGAGCTAAAATCCTTTGCTAAGGATTTTAGTCTTAGCCTTGCTATTTGCGCTGCTGTAGATTAACGATTATTAGCTTATTTATACACAAGAACAACTTGCTGTGAATTCTCACTTAGTGCTTTAGTTAAGGAGGTGATCCAGCCGCAGGTTCCCCTACGGCTACCTTGTTACGACTTCACCCCAGTCATCGACCACACCGTGGTAAGCGCCCTCTTTCGTTAGGCTACCTACTTCTGGTGCAATAGACTCCCATGGTGTGACGGGCGGTGTGTACAAGGCCCGGGAACGTATTCACNCAGTCGCTTGATTACCATACCCCTGCACAGGTTTATTTAAACAATAGTTCAGTTAATCCTATGCTTTATCAACCCAATTCTATCTTAATTTTGTGATTATTTGGTCTGGACATTGGGGAGTACCTTACAAATCTTGCAAATTTTTTGGATATTGAAGCCAACGGGCAAATGATTCGATATAACCACTTCAATACTCTACCAAATAGATTATCTAAAGAACTGTTATTGCATGTAAGTCAACAGAGTATCCAGAGTTATCTAAAATATATCGAAACGCCTATCATTGAAAGAGATGATAGATTCAAACAAGGACATCTGTTGGTTGTTGGTGTTTCAGGGGTCGGCAAAACGACTTATTGTCTAGGATTACTGCAAAATCATTTAAAGAAAAATTATCCAGCCTTAGTTCTTTCAAATGAAACTATAGCTCATGCTTTGTCTATAGAAGAAGCGATTGAGCAAGAGTTAAAGCGATATTCACCAGATTTATTACCGAATTCGGGGAAAGATTGTCTAGAACTATGCACTAATGACAATCCATTATTAATTTTAGTCGAGGATACTAATAAAGCTCATAATCCTACAGAGCTTATAAAGAAATTGGTTTCGTGGGCAAATGAATCACAGCATTGGTATATGCTATGTCCAATTTGGAATCGCCACCAAGAAAGGCTGGATTTTGAAAAAAAAGAAAGATTAGAAAACTCAAAAATCACTATTAAGTACTTAAATAATTATACTGACGATGAAGCGTTTAGAGCTATATCTGCTCGCTATAAGCAAGAAAATTTGCAAATCAACCCTATACACGCAAAGCAAATAGTTAAAGACTTGGGAAATGACCCACTACTAATTTCTTTAGTTAGTTTAACTGAGGATAATGATAATAAAGATATTATTGGTTCATACATTAACCAAACTTTAAAGTCGACAATTCATCAAAATGCAAACTATTTCGAATATGAACTTGAAGAAGCAATTCTTGAATTTGCATTTAATGTATTTAAACAGAAAAATTTAAGTCCCAATGTGCGTGAGTTGAATCAATTAGTTTCTGAGAAAAATAGACTAATTATTAGACTCATTCTAAATGATGAAAATTTGTACAGAGTTCATAACGAATCAATTATACCTAGACATGATCGAATCCATAATTACCTGATGGCTAAAGCCATCAAATCATCCTTAGCGGACAATTTTTTCGATAAAAGTGAATTATTTTTTGCGGAAATAATTGGTTTGTCTTGTGTCATGGCAAACTTACCAAAAAATGAATTGCGGGAAATTTGCACAAAAAACCCTCTAGTTGCTTTCCATGCGTTTGCCCATGCGATAAAACTAAGAATAGACTATATACCTACGGCTGTCTCATGTATTAAGGATTGGCTCAGTGAGCCAAATACCTTATTAAAATTTAAATCGAGTCATAGATTTAAATCGCTAGTCATATTACATGATGTAATTCATCCAACAGTTAATGAAATTCTCGCTCTTTATCCAACTTCTGACCATTACTTAATTTTTTATGAAACGGCTTTTAAAAATGGGGACTTGATTAATGGGTTAAGATTGATAGCTCATTATGAACTCGGTCTAACTGTTAATGGCTTAGATGATTTGGTTCGATTTGTTTTATATCAACAAAATACTGATATTATTGAAGAAATTAAAGCTCTTTTAAGTTCTTCAACGACATCTTTAAAATTGAAGCATTTAGCTCTACAATTAATAGGTTATACAGGAGATAAGCAGTTTGCTAATAGTGTACGAAAGGCATTTGTATTGATTCCCGAAAATGAAAAAGACTATCGAATTTTTATGTGGGCGGGTGCAAGGGTTTGTGATGACGACCCTGAATCACTGCTTGGTCCAATTTTTAACTATTGGGAAAATTTATCTGATGAAGAAGATGAATTCAAAGGAAGTGAAAAAGGAGATTTTGCTCACTACAGTTTAGATTGGATGTTTAGAGATTATATTCCATTAAACGCTATTCATTATATTTTAGAACAATCTCTTAGAAGAGAAAAACTCAAGTGGGAAATTTTCGTACTTTTGAGAGAAGTAGATCAACCAGATGTTTTCGAATACCAAGCAAGGGAGTTAGCTAATAGAGATAAAAATAATCCAGATAATACTTTTTTAGTTTTTAATATGCTTGAAAGACCTGCAAAAAAACGTGAAAAAGGTCAGGGAACTTTTAAGCCAACTGTATGGAAAGAATCATTCATATCAGATCAGAGCAAAGCAAGGTTACAAGGTTTATTTGAAAACACCAATAATGACGAGCTATTTAGAAAGTACGCTTTCAAACTTTGGGAAATGAGTATTAGCGAAAATGATATTGTTATCTGTCAGCGAATTTCACCAAATGATATTTGCTATCCCATTTCAATCTGGGGAAGAGCACGACGAAGAGATTTGACAGTTATTGATGAATTGATTAAAAAAATAAAGGATAATCCTAGTTATTGGTGGCAATGTGCTAGATATATTTGGCATGAAAAATTAGAACGGCTATTGGAAGAACAGGTCTCTAGCATTACTCCTGATAGTGGCAATAATTTTTTCTGGATAGTTCATGAATTATTTGAAAAACTGCCAGTAGTTAAGGCTGAAAAAATACTTATCGATAATTGGCACAACCTCTCCAGCCATCCGGAATTTATTGGAATCGCATTAAGGCTTGCAACTAAAGGTTTAACAGAACTTGTTGCTCATACACTTGAGTCACAATCCGAATCTGATAAATCTCTTATCCTTGAGCAAGCTAAATTTACTTTGAGCAGAAACTATACAAGTATCAACTTCCTTCAAAGTTTACAGCAATTAGAAGCATTAAAAGATTATTTGCCATATTTTGATGGCTTTTTCTTAGAAAATCTTTGTCAAACGTGCTTAAAAAATGATTGGCGAGATTTCTTAGTGACTTATCTATTACCGCGATTACCTCAAGAAAGTCGTGTTAGGTACGCTCAAATTAGTACTAAAGATTTGGATGAGGCAGTAAATAAAAGACGAAGTTCATTTGAATATTATTGGTTCAAGCAAAATATGGATTTAGGTTGGAAACATGATGAATTGCTACTAACTTTATTTGATTGGTATGCTAATCAACAAAGCGAGCAAGCTTTAGAAATAGTCGATATAGTCTTGTCAGAAAATGGCACACGCCAAGATTTTGAAGCATTAATAAGTTTATTAACTGATTTAAATGAAGTATCCAATAAGGCTGAAATTATTGAATCTATTAAATTTAGTATTTTTAGTCGCTCTTTAGTCTGAATATGACATTATTTATTTGAAAGAATAATCTATACCCAGTTTAGTGACATTAGAAAGCTAAATATTGAAGATTATTTTTAACCACCTCATTACGATATGGGATGAATAGAGGAAATCATGGCACTTGAAGCTGGTGGTATTGCGGAAAAATTAGGGAATGACTATGAAAAATCATGGGTTACTAAACAATTTTTAAATTTGATTCAAGAAAAAATCCTAGCTGTTCAAGTTGAACCGTTAGGTGATGACGAAATTGGTGTAGATATCATTATTCGAAATTTAGATGGAACTCAGGAATATCAACAGTGTAAAGCAGGTAATGGTAATGATGAAGTTTGGACTTTATCAAGGCTTAATGAAGCTGGTGTACTAAGCAAAGCTTCTAATCAAATTAAACGTACCAACAATTCGTTTCGTATCGTTTCCCCTTTGTCTTTTAAAGTGCTTTCTGACATTAGCTGGAAAGCCAAAAACACAACAATTAATATTGATGATTTTTTTGAACATCAAGTCACTAGTGAAGAAGATAAGAAATTTATCGTTGACTTAGCTAAAAAATTAAAACTTGATTTGAGAGATTTAGATGGTAAGCGAGATATTCTACTTTTTTTACGAAAATTTGAAGTATCACAGTTTGTCAGTGATAAACCCCAACGTGATTTTCTAAATGATACTTCAAACCTATTATTTATAGACAGAGCAAATCAAGTTATTGATTTTCTAAAAAATTATTGCTCGGGCTTCAATAAATATCGAAAATTCATCACTTGTAATGAACTTAAATCAGACCTTGAAGCAGAAAATTTTACACTTAGGTCATTTGAGAATGACCCCAGAATCTTACCTATAGTCAAAACTCTACAAACAAATTTTATTGATTCCATTGAGCCTTATTTGATAGGTCAACAATTAATACCTCGACCTGAAATAGATGCGTGCTTACAAGCTTTGAACACTCATCCAATTATTATGATAAAAGCAGAAGCAGGTATGGGAAAAAGTGCCTTTCTTTTGCAGGTTCAGCAGAAACTTGTAGATGATAATATTCTAACACTGCCTATTCGACTAGATCGCAATAAGGCTGAAAATAATTCCAAGCATTTTGGTGAAAGTTTAGGTTTTAGTGGGTCTCCTGTTCATGCACTACGAAACTTGACTATTGAAGACAACAAAGCGGTTATCATTTTAGACCAATTAGACGCTATCAGATGGACAGCAAATCATTCGCATACTGCATTACAAGTATGCAAAGATATTGTTAGAGAAGTTCTAGCCTATCAAAGAGCAGGAAAGAAAATTCATTTAATATTAGTTTCTCGAGATTTTGACCTAAATGAAGATATAGGGTTAAAAACATGGCTGGATAGCATTGATGATAAGGATATTTCACAATTTAAGCTATCCAATCTTAGCGATGATATAGTAGAAAAGCTGATTGAGCCTTATGAAAGCTTTAAAATACTTTCATTAGAAAAACAAAAAATTCTAACTATTCCATTATGGTTAAGCATATATTTAGCTATTGCAAATGAGAACAAACAGGCACCTGTTTTTGTTAACAAATTAGAGCTTATCAAAAAATATTGGGAAGACCGAATACAAGCCTTAAACCAATTAGGATTTTCTCAACCCGAGATTAATTCAGCCGTTGAACACTTAGTTACGACTGGTAGTCACGTCATGCAAAATGGTATACCTGAAAACTTACTCGACAGCCAATATTCTAAAATTTATCAAGCTATGATTTCTGCAAGTATACTGGCAAAACAGGATGGCAAAATTAGCTTTTTTCATCAAGCCCTTTATGATTATCAGTTAGGTAAGAAGCTTTATGAATATGCACTTGTATCAACTGAACAGTTTCTTTATGCATTTGGAGATAAATCACAACAGTTACTGACCAGACGTGAGCACATTAAATATGCTTTAAGTCTAATACTACAAACTGAGCAAAAAAGAT
The DNA here is from genome assembly GCA_902506225.1 of Enhydrobacter sp. 8BJ. Classification (GTDB taxonomy): domain Bacteria; phylum Pseudomonadota; class Gammaproteobacteria; order Pseudomonadales; family Moraxellaceae; genus Faucicola. The sequence goes on from LR733345.1 coordinate 2,592,158, forward strand.
TTGCCGATGTAATTTGGTCATTACTTACCAGTGAAAATATAAGGTTTCATCTAAAATATTTAGCTTTAAAAATGCTCAAAGAAGTTACTGAGATTAAAAAACCTACTGAAAAACTTATAAACAATATATTACAAGACGCTACTCTAGAAAAAAACTTTATCGATAATTGTTGTTTTGGTTCACCGATATTAGTAGAGTTTTTGAGCAATCAAAACTACATTTCCAAATGGCTTGCCAGTGGCGATGAGAAAAATATCGACCTTGCTATTAGACTTTTACGTTCTGTGATTGAAGCAAGGTCAGATTTATTGATACAAAATATGAATCCATATTTCAATCAATCTGATGAATGGAATTATCGCTATCTTAACGCTATTTGGCAATCACCAAGCAAAGATAGTGTTGAAATTTTCGAAATAAGAAAAGCATTACTAAGGCAGGGCTATTGTAATCAATACATGAGTTGGGCTGATTTTGTCACAGCTAAGCCAATTTGGGCAATTGATTATATTGAAATCCTCATCGATTTATTCACTGATTTTTTAAAGGATGATAATTTTGAAGCGAATAAATTAAGCCAAAAAAAATATAATGTCTGGCAAGGTAGTCAAATAGATACTTTAGAAGAAATTTCTTTAAACCAGCCCAAGGTAGTTTTAACTCGTCTTTTACCTAAAGCAATAGAAATTATTAATGATATTGATGAGAGAATGGCAGAAAATATTTGGTTTAATCAGTTTTCTTACAGGTTAAGTGATGAAAAATATTCCCTTACTGAAGGTTTAAAAAAATTAATATTTGAGGCGGGTGAACAGTTAAAATCCAATAACTGTGAATTATGGGAAAATCTTAGTCCATTCTTAGACCATACTCATATTATAGTAGAGCATATCATCGCCACTTTGATGTTGAATCTTGATATTGATTACAGTGATAAAGTAATAGACTGGCTGTTAAATAATAATCAAACACGCTTAGCCTGTGGAATTGATTCAATCGAACCTGAATGGATTTTACCAAGTAAGTTAATCGAGAAATTCTCAAAACATTGTTCTGATTCAAACTTCGAAGAACTGGAAAACAATATTATCGAAATTGGGGTTTCTAGACCAATTGATGAAATAAAATACTGTTTACAAGTCAGAAAAGAATATGGATATTTCGGAAAAAGTTACTGGGGAGAAGCCCAATATTTTTTACTGCCTGCCTTATCAAAATCTAGGAGAAGTCAGAAAACGGAGAAACTTATAACCGTTTTGTATAGAAGATTTGATGACGTAAAGGCTGACTTATACTTTAGAAGTGGTGTAGGACTAGTCCATACCGTTGTCTCACCTATTGAGAAACCAAACTCATTATCCAACAATGCTTGGAAAAAATTGATTCTAGCCCCTGAAGAAAAAATGCAACGTAAATTTGGTAAAAAAGATGATGACTATACCGAATCTACCGTCTATACATTTTCGATGAATCTTTCTACTGCAACCAAAAACGAGCCAGAGCGTTTCGCACGACTTGCTTTAACTTTACCAAAAGATATTAGACAAGAATATATTACTCAATTCTATTACAGTTTACGAGCTGATGAAAAAGATGTCCAAGAAGAATATCGTGAAAATTGGCAACCGTGTCCTGTTAATCTGGTCTATGAGGTCATCGAACATTTCGGAGTTAATGGTGATAAAAATGCACTACCTTGGCTTATTGCCGAGAATATAAAACTTCTAGAAATTCCAGAGCTTTTTGAAAAAATCAAAGACATGGCATTATATGCCAAAGACCCTGAACCATATAGAATGTCAATGTATGACCCCAAAAAGGGAAATCACACAGATAATGCCACTACACATGAATTGATAAATTGTTCTTTGAACAGCCAAAGAAGTATCGCTTATCGGGGCATTGCAAAATATTTTTGGGAACATAAAGATTATGCAATGCAAAATAAGCATTTTATAGATTCCGCCATTCAAGATTCTCATCCTGCGGTTCAAATCGTAGCTGTTGAAATGTTATCACCGTTTCTAAATTATGACCTTGATTTTGCTTTAGAAAAATATCTAGAACTTTGTTCTTATGATGATAGATTTACAATTGCTCATAATTCACACTATTTCTTCAATAATGCTTTTGAAAGTACCTTATGTGATAAGTATGTTGAATTAGTCAAAAGAATGTCTATTTCCCCTATCGACGAGGTGTGTAAAATGGCAGGTATGCAGATTTTTGCTCGCTGGTACTATAATGACTTGTTTCAAGATACGATTGATAATGCTTTGTCTGCAGATGATAAAATTCGCAAAGGTATCGCTGACGTAGCCAGTCAAATTTTGATACGAGACTCAGGCTCTATAAAAAATGAAAAATTATTAAAGGTTTTTGGTATTCTTATCAATGACTCTAGTAAATCTGTCAGAGACAGATTGAATCACACATTTTTCAATGAAAGTTTTTGGAAAAAAGAGATTTCAAATGAGCTATTTGGGTTATATTTAAACTCAAATTACGTTGGTGAAAATATCTATTATTTCTTTCATGCTATCGAAAATTTTCCCGACGCTCTTACAGATTTTCATGAATCGATTTTGCTTTTTATTGAAAAAATTACTATGAGAAATTTAACAATTGAAGATAAGCAAGAATTGCATGCCTATAGTTCCCATTTGATTGCCTTTCTTCAGCATATTTATGACAAAGCTATGGATGATGAGAATTATGATATATTAGAGCGTTGCATGGATGTGTGGGATAGTTTGCTAAAATCTGAAATACCTGCGATACAAGGAGCAAATCAGAAATTTGATTCTGGACTGTTGAATTAATCTCAATGATTGATTAAAGCATTAATTGTAAAAGCTTAAGGATTATTAAAAAGGCACATCTGCATTTTCTCCATCTCCCCAATCATCATGATAATCATTATCCCAATCAATGCCAATTTTCGGCTTTTTCTTCAAAGGTCGATAAGCGGAAGTACTCGCCTGAAAACCACCCAATGATTTAAATCCCGTATCATTGGACAACAGACTCGTAGGCACCTCGCTTAAAAAATAACTCTCAATGGTACGGTTTTGCCCATCAACCCGACTGGTCGCCCAGGTATTTAAGTTTTGCCGAGTGATAATCAATTCATCCTTTGCCCGCGTCATGGCTACATATAGCACACGGCGTTCTTCTTCCACTTCTTCAAAGCTGTCTTGGGCGCGCAGATGCGGATATTGTCCCACTGATGCATTAACGATATAGCAGACTTCACGCTCAGCCCCTTTGGCAGAGTGAATGGTAATCAATGTGACCAAGTCATCATTGTCTTGCTTATCGACTTCGCTGTGCGAAATCGGATCTAAAACATATGCTTCAATAAAGTCTGCCAAGGTATTGTGACGCATGGCAAGTTGTTTGATTAAATCAAAATCACGAGCACGGCTCTCCCAGTCTTTTTTCTCATAGTTCTTTTGCAATTGATCACTCAACGCATCAAAGGCGATATCAATGCTTTTCTCTGGCAGTTCCTGTAGCTTAGCAAGTTCCTTAAGTGCTTCAATAGCAGGTTTTAGTACTTTGCTTTTCTTATCCAGCACCTCAATGCAAGCATTCAAGTCTGGTAAGGTTAAAAACTCATTTACTAGCTTCCCTGCCCCAGCATCGCCAATGCCATCCCATAGCGTTAAAAAGCGAATCCAAGCGAGTTCATCAAGATAGTTAACCGTCACTCGTAGCATACTGATTAAGTCTTTAACATGCGCCGCTTCAAGCAATTTGGTACCGCCAATAAACACATACGGGATATTTGCAGCAATGAGTGCGCTTTCCACTTGTCGACCTGAAAACGCTGAGCGCAGCAAAATCATATGATGATGCCACGGTGCCCCTTTGTCATAACGCTTTTTTAAATCACTGACGATAAATCGGGCTTCATCAAACTCATTACCAAAACTATGTAGTACTGGTTTAATCCCTTCACCGCGATGCGCAGTAAGCCGTTTTTTATAATCGAGCTCACTTCGATCCAAAAGCCAGTTGGATAAATCCAAGATTTCTTGGGTAGAGCGGTAATTTAAATCCAGTGTTAGCACTTCGGCATCAGGTACCCTTTCTTTGAAACTATGAATATTTTCAAAGTCCGCCCCGCGAAAGCCATAAATCGACTGGGCATCATCCCCAACACAAAATAGCTGCGTGCGTCCAATAAAGGGTTGCAGCAGTAACCACTGCAGCGGATTGGTATCTTGCATCTCATCGACTAGCAGATACTTGGTGTTTTCAGTGACTCGCTCAAGTAACCAATCATCGGCATTTAAATAGCGTGCGACATATTCCAATATATCATCATAGTCGAGATAATGACGTTCTTGCTTTTGCGCTTCATAGCCTTTCATAACTGCTTTGATTTCATCATAAGCAGGCTGAAAATCTGGCAGTTGCTTGTAAACCGCGTCTTTAAGTGAGATTTGGGTATTACGCGAGTAGGAATATAAGTTAACAAGCTCTTTGGGCTTAGGTAGTATTTCGCTAATAGTTTGAGCGGCTTTTTTACGTTGAAAGGTAATGGTTTTACCAGTCGATGTTTGACTATTCTTTGCTGCTGCCTCTTTCGCACGCTTGTCTTCAAACTTACCGCGTAGCAGTTTGAACATCATAATTTGGTCATCACGGTCGATGACGTTAAAACCTTTTAAGTCAAACACTTTAGGGTAACGACGTAAGATACTTAGACAAAAGGTATGAAAGGTGGACGCGCGCAGTCCTTCTGCTTGCAATCCTAAATGACTTTCGACACGGGTGACGATCTCACTGGCAGCACGGCGGGTAAAGGTGACGATTTGGATTTCATTGGCTGGCACACCTTTATCAATCAAATAAGCGGCACGAGCGACAATGGTCTTAGTTTTACCACTGCCTGCTCCTGCCAACACCAAAGTGTTTTGAGCATCGGTGGTGGCAGCTTTGCGCTGGGCAGGGTTGAGTTCTTCAAGTAAGGTGTTGATGGTCATGTTTTTATGAAAGTTGGCTATATATGGATTTAGGCTAGCAGACAATTGAGTAGTTGTCTAATAGTGTAAATAATTTTTGAAAACTAAAAAAATATCAGACATAAATTGTCTGATAAGATGGTTATATTCTTAATAACTTGCCTATGCTGCACAAGGTAGATTATGTCATTATTTAATGATAATTCAGCGATTTTATTTAAAGCCCTACCCAAGATACCTGAAAAACCTATAACTATCACAGAATTGCTGGAAAAACCTAGCATTCGACAGGCCTATCAAATTGATACAGCCAAAAATATAGATAGTATTCGCAAAACTATTAAACGTCATTTAAATAAATTAAGCGATAAACTTGGAAAAGATTTGATTATTAATTTTAAAGGTGAAGGTAATGGCAAAGCAGATACTTATCAATTAACTAGTACTGCCAAACTAAATGGTATAAGCGATAAAGCCAACCTAATGTTGCTACTAGCGGGCAGTTTCTTAAGCAAAATATTGCCAAAATCAGATTACAATGAAATTGAAACCTTGCTGCAACAAGCTGAATCTCGATTAAACGATGATGTACGGATTCAACATTGGCGAAAACGTATTGATTTTGCCTATAACAAAGTTGAACTGTATCAAGTAAACGCGGACATTGAAAATACAATATACCAAGCTTTACTAGACGACTCACGCTTAGCGATAGATTATATCAAAAAGGGACAATCAGAAGTTCGTACCCATACTGGCTTTCCACTGAAAATTGTGGTTTCACCTATGAAACGAATGCTAATTATTGATAACCCAAGCCATAATGGCACTTTGACCTTAGATTTTCACCGTATACAAGCTATTCGGGTAGTTGAAGCAACGGTTACCACGCCCAGAGTAGACATCGATTTAGATAATTTAAGTCAAAAGATTGATCAACATATTCAACCTGTTTATAACTGGGGCGAGCCTGTCGATTTGATATTAAAAACACGTCAAGAACACAAAGATTATCTGCAAGAAAGCTCTGTATTAGCAGGTTTACCCTTTGAAATAAGAAAACAAAAAAATTATCTGATATATACATACTATCAAGTTTACTGGACGCAAGAATTGTACGATTATTTAGTCGCAAATGCCAAAATGGTAGAAGTAGTTGAACCTGCCATTATAAGGGAAAATGTAATTGCACGCTTACAGTCGGGTTTAGCAAATTACGATGAGTAAGAGAAAATTTATTAATAAATTGGAGTGGTTAGCATGGCAACATGGGGCTTATTAGCAGTGGAAGAACTGTCTTCACAAAGAAGAACTCGTAGTCTCGGACTTAACCGTAGCGTAAGGCAGTTTAATGAACTCGCCGTGCCTGGATTAGGGGGAATTTGGTATGCCAAGCAGCTGGTATTACCCTTATTGGGTATTGTGGTAGCTGAACAGGCAAGACAACAAGGGCAAAATGTAACCAATATTCAGGTTGCCAACAGCATTGAGGCGGTTGGTTGTCTCTTTGCCTTTTTAGAAAATAAATGGCAGACAGACTTACGTTTGCGAGGTAATACAAAGTTGGCAGGTGTTGACGATAATCTGGTATTTAGTCGTGTGAAGCAACCAAGCTTTTATGTGACCCAGCCTATGCGAATGGCTTCGGTATTAGCCTTGCCTGCTCTTGACTTAGTAGATACTGATAGTGCTAGATTTAATGCCTTTCAATGTAATGAAAGTGGTAAAACACTGATTCAATCTGCTTTTCGAGATTATAAACCCAGTAATTCAAGCGTGACAGATTACCTTGTGAAATGGCTAAATGGCGGAAATCTAAGCAAAAATAGTATCATTACAAAGGCGATAAGTCCTATCATCCCATTAGATAAAGCAACGCTTAATCTCATCAAAAACAGCTTGATAAAAGGTAACGATAGCAACCAACAAGCCAAACGTCGTGCCAATGCGTTAAAACTTATCGAGCGATTAGATAAACATGATGAGGAGCTTACTTGGATTGAGAAGCCTAAAGAAATAGATTCAGAGCATTGGCATGACTTAACGACAGGGGCGATGTTTTTTACCCTACAGTCTAAAGCATTCCTACTTCTTGACAGAATCGAAAGTCATATGGGTAATAATAGTGAAAAAACGACATTTAATCTAAAAACCGATTCAATCGAATTTTTGGCAACATCCCTTAAAGAGCTGCGAGAACAAGCCAGTCTCTTTCTCAATAGTCAAAGTCATGTTGCAGAAGCCAATGAATTTGCTCGGATTTGCCAACAATCTGATAGCATTAAGCTGATTAAGGAATTGGTGAATTTAGACGGGCAAGTATTGCGATTAGTCGATGAGCAAATCAAGCCTAGCTCGGCTTTTTTGGGTGATATCATGGTGGATGAAGAGGCACAGATAGAGTCTGCCTATCCTTTCCCGTCAAATATTTCCTATCGAATGAGAAATTTATACTTGTTACATCTTGATTTAACAGAACGATTAGATGACTGGTTATCCAACAATAACGTATCGGATGTGGACGCAGAACAATGAAAAATAAATTTAACGCCTTATCTTTAGCCCAACATTTTGAAGCACCAGATGATTACATTGGGCATTTTGGCTGGTTGTGTGGTTATTCAGCAAGCTCAAATTTTTTTGTGAACGCATTAGAACGCTTTACTCGCCAAACGCAGGGACAGCGAGCTTCGCAAGGCAAAGTATCGTTGGTCGCAATGCTAGACCCTACCAATGTACAAATTTCTGCAAAAGATGTGGCAGGACTATTACATTTAGGTATGACGCCGACTGCTAAAAGCCAAAATAAGTATCAATTGCTACACGCCAAAGTTGCGATTTTATGCTACCACCATGCCCAAGATAAATCACAGTGGCTCATTCGTTTATTGGTATCTACAGGCAACTGGACCGAAGAAACGCTTACCGAAAGCATGGATTTAGTCTGGACGGTTGATGTGTCTGCTAATGATTTAGCTCAAATGACGACAGAAATCGGTCAAAATTGTTCGGATATTCAGTCAGCATGGTCACTTTTTTCATGGCTACTCAAAGATTTTAATACCGAATTATTGAATTATAATCAGCACAGCGAAACTTACCTAGCGATGTCGGAATCATTGACATGGCTTGAAAATATAGTTCAACATGCTCAAGGCACGCCAAGATTTATTGATAACCGTAAACAACCTTTATTTAACCAGTTACAAACTTACGTCAAAACCTTGGGTGCAAAAAATCGTAATTATTTGGCATTGGGTTCTGGTTTCTTTGAATCACAAAGCGAAAATAAAATAGCTACTGTCCCTAGTGCTATTGCAAGTTGGCTTAAAGACAATAACTTTGTTACCCAAAGCTGTGAAATGGATATCTTCGTCAATCCAAAAAATTGTCAAAGTATTAGTCTTAGTTTTGATAATTTGGTGAAGGAAGGCTTTAAAGTTCGCCCTGCTATGATCAACGAAAAGTTCTTTGGTAAAAATCGCCATCTTCATGCGAAATTTATCTTTAGTGCCAACTATCGAGAGAATTCAAATCGCTGTAATAATGCTTGGATTTATCTAGGTTCAGGTAATCTTAGCCAACAAGGATTTATGCATGTGATTGGCTCTAAAAGTAATCTTGAAGCAGGTATAATTCAAAGCGTAGAAAATATGTATTGGGAAGAATATGGTGTTAAGCCTGAGCAAGTGATTACCAATCAACTTCCGATCGGTTGGGAAGAGGAAATTAGTTGTGCAAGTGACCTGCAAACAGGAAGTGACGACTTTCGAGAAACTATTGAGTTTTTAGCAAGTCCAATTAGTTATTTGATCGGAGAGATTAGCGATGGGTTAATAAAACTACATCTTCCTGAAACAATGGTGAGTGATCGTATCATTTTACAAGATTTAACCCTATACCCCCATAATGACGAAACCAATAAACCTTGTTCATTACAGGAAGATTATTTTATTTGGGGCGAAGAAGCTAACGCAACCTTACCACGAGAAGTGTTAGTAAGCTATCAAGCTCAAGGCGAGACATTTCAGTCGCTTGTGCCTGTGATTGATGAATTTGGGCGTATAGCGGGTGTGCCTTTGCAAGCGTTAGAACTGGAAGATAGTTTATGGCAGTTGTTAAACTTTCCAATGGCAATTTCGGACGACATAAGTGACGAGCAAATAAATACCTTTGAGGAAAATTTTGTGAAAACATCCGAATTAAACGCCCCACAAAATCATAATACTTCAACTTATCCCATCCGAAGTGTCATGCAATGGCTAGAATCCATTGCCGATAAGCAAACTAAGATCTCTCAAACTGATTGGCAAACGTGGTGTTTTCGCCTATTTCAGACGTTATCACAGACTAAAGACTCACAAGCCATTGCCTACTTTAGAAAAGACTTGGGCATTAACCCGCTAAGCGTGTTATTACAACCTGCCTTTCGCCCAGATTTTGCCGAAGATGGCCAAAACAAAGAAGGTAAGCAATACGAAAAGGTCATACAAGATATCGAAAAATTATGGCAAGTCGAAAATTTGGCAAAATTAGGGGCATAACATGGCAAAATTTAAAGGTTGGCAAGCAGTTAATGAAATTTTAACTCAGAAAATTAGTAACGCAGATGAAATGCTTCTTTCTCAAGGGCAAAAATTCAGTTTAACCAAGCTGATGGCGAATTTGCCTAATAATGGCATGATTATCGCCGATGAAGTGGGTATGGGGAAAACTCGTATTGCTTGTGTCTTGGCGAAAGCAGTCATTCAAGCCAAAGGCAGAGTGGCTGTAGTTGCTCCGACTTCGCTCGGTGACCAATGGCAGGAAGAGTTTAAAAAAATTGATGTCAGTAGCCCTAATATGGTACGTAGTATCTATCAGTATCTAGAAGCATGGGCGGATGGTGACAATCTTGCCCCTTGGTTTGACCAGTCTTTAGTAATGGTATCGCATGGCTTTGCCAACTGGCGATTTAACAATAATTCGGTAGCGTGGCGATGGGCATTACTACCTTGTGTGTATGCGTTATGGCGTAAAGACCATACAGGGCGTTTCCCAAATGGGTACCACGACAATTTTAATTTGGATGACGAATGGGTGATTAATGCCAGTCAAAGTATTTTTCACCATGCTAAAACTCGAATAAATAAGCTTTTTGCTAGTACGGATGAAAATCGTGTAGAGTGGAAACATCTTTTTGACCCTTCTGAGTATGCCAAACATGGCGAATTACGAGATGAACTCGAAACCTTGATTGGTATAGGATTTGGTGAGTTTGACTTATTGATTATCGATGAAGCCCATAAAAGTCGTGGGCAGGAATCTTCACTCAACAGCTTGGTAGAAAGCATTATTTTATCTTCAAAACATAGTCGGCGATTGGCATTGACTGCCACACCTGTAGAATTAGATAGTAGCCAATGGCAAGCTATTTTCCAAAGAATTTCTTTACCTCAAGCCCAAGTCGAAAAATTATCAAAGATTATTGAAAGTTATAGCCAAGCTGTATCACAAGTACAGGCTATGCCAACCAACGAATCAGCGGTCACAAATTTTATCGCTCAAGCCAAACAGTTTGAAACCGCCCTTACGCCCTACCTTTCTCGGCGCGATAAACGCCAACTTGCCTCGATACAAAACTTTGTCGCCAAAACAGGTTTAGAACATCATCAGTATCGAGAGCATTTGCCATTTTCTATCTCAACTGAAGACTTAGACTTAGCGTGGAAGCAAGCCATTTGTGCGGCAGAAGCCCTATCATTCGTTGCAAATTATCAAGCTAATACCTTTGCCAAACGCTTACGCCTTACCATTGGCAATGGGCATGGCATTACTAGTTTATTGGATAGCACACTCGCTGATGATACGGATAAGGCTCAACTTGAGCAAGATAAACTTGAATATCATGTTGAAACAATATCGTTAAAGAATAATGATAAAAAACAAGCTCAACGTCTTGAGTTTTGGCAAAATGTGTTAATTAAAAATTTGAACCACGAAACCAGTCTTTATCAGCACCCTGCGATTTCCATTGCAATTAAACAGATTGAAAAAATTATTGAATTGGAAAAAGTATTGGTATTTGGGCGATTCACCAAGCCTATGCAAGCATTGGTTGATATGCTCAATGCTAGAGCTATGTTGCAAGCGTTGGATAAATCGGTGTTATGGGCACAAGCAAAAATCCAAGTCGAGAAAGAAGCGGTTTTATTGACCGCTTTTAGCCAACTGCTTGCAGAAGGTAAATTAACAAGCGATTTGCAAGCATTAGTTTCTGTGCCAGATAAGGAAAAACTTAATAAAATTAATGATAAATTGGAAAAGCAGTATCAACAGCTTGAAAATCAGCGTAGAAACCTACGCAATCAAATTGATAAATATATCCAAGAAATAGCCAACGACGATAATGACTCTATTGCGAGTGCTATTGTTCAATATTTAAAAGCAGATACTCAAAGCAATATGACCGCCTTACTTGCCAGAGCCTTGCAAGAAAAAGGCATGATTGAAGCTGAGTTGAATGCTAATGATTTTTTGAAATATTTTAAAGAATTGGTAAATATTTTTATTCAGGTCAAGGATGATGAAGAAAGCTATTATAATGAATCAGTGCTTTATGAAGAATTTAAAACGGCTTTGACGCAGGAATATGATAATCCAGAAGGTAAGTTAGCCCGTTTGATGAATGGAACAACAGAGCATAATACTCGCCGTCACCTACGTTATACCTTTAATAATGCCAATATTTTTCCTAAAGTTTTAGTCTGCCAGTCGTTAGTAGGCAGAGAAGGCTTGAACCTACATGAGGCGTGTCGAACAGTGATTTTGCTACACGCTGAGTGGAATCCTGGCGTAGTTGAGCAACAAATTGGCAGGGTCGATAGACTCGGTAGCTTATGGGAACGCCAGTTAAAGGATTATCTACAAGCAAAATCGCCAATGTCTATTCCGAAAATTAACATTCACCCGATTATTTTTAAAGGTACATATGATGAATATAACTGGCAAGTGCTTGAAGAGCGTTGGGACGACTTGCGAGCCCAATTACATGGCGTGATTTTACCGCCAAAAATCGCTAAGAATTATGAAAAATATATTGTCATTAACATCAATCAGCACGCTCCAAATTTCCAACCTTGAAACTTATGATTTACTCAGAGGCTTATAGGAACACTATCTTATAAGCCTTATTTTTTCTAAAAAACAGTTTAATCAGACATGAATTGTCCGATTAATGTTTTACACTCAATATCATTAAATCAATCAAGCCAAGGAAAACCCATGAATCATTTTAAAGTCACTGAAATCGCTTGGAAAGAATTCCCCATGCACCCTGAAAAATTTGATGGCTATCAATTAAGTCTCAAATGTAAGGTGGTCTTTGAAGACCCAATTGAGAGAAATGAAGAATGTGGCTATGGCGATGATAAGTTTTGTTTTACTTTAATTGCCTTAGATGATGAAGGATTTGCCATTTTTGAAGTTGAGTTCTGGGATTACAGTTTGCCTACAATTGGCAAGACAAGCCGCGTCATATCAAAACGCTTTAGTTGTGAACAAGAGGAATACGATCTTATCCATAGCTGGGTACTTAAATAAATTATTTGTCATTGCCAAGCGACTATAGGATTATCAATCATGGACAACTTAATAACTAATTATTACCCAAATAATAATTTACCTGTGACTGCCATCTTATACCAACAAGATAGTAACTTTAACGGCGTTGAAGCACATTTTGCTTTTTTTAATGTAAATGCTTACTTTGATAGCGAAAAATTACTAGATTTTAAACTACAAGTTGGTGCTGAATTATTAGTTGGTATCGTAACTAATAAAGATGATATGAGTGACGACAGTGTAGAGGTCGCTGACAAAATTATGTGGTGTGAACCTGATGATGTTGATATTTTGGTGGCGACAATCAACCATGTCACCAGCAATGAGAATTTTATAAGTATTGATAAAAATGATTTTTTGATTTGTTTTGAAAATACTAATACCGCAAGGTTTATTTCTTATCGCACTACCAATGATAATTTCAATGATTTATCTAGGTATGCTAATAAATTTCAGGTTGTAGCAGATTTATCACCAAAATATGAAGCACTTATTATGCATATTAGTGCAACTGACAACTTTGACTTTGATAACCAAGAAAAAATTAGTAAGGCGATGGAAACATTTATTACAGAGCAAAGCAGTATTTTTTATGGTATTTCATTTACAGCTAAGGATAATCGCTGTGATATTGCGACATTCGCTTTTTGGTCTGATGATACTAGACCAAAGGTATTGCCGACACAATTGCAAAATCAATTATCGTTAGCTGAAGAGCCGTTGGCTATCAACTTACTGTCGCTACTAGCAAGTAAGCAATCTGCAATTGATAATAATGCCATTCATTTATTCATGGGCTATCAATACCCAAAACAAATAAATTATTTAGATCTTACAAAAGCCCCGCATCTATTAATGGCGGGCCGCTCAAAAGAGACGATTACTAAAATGTTGAACACCTTAATAGTGAGTATATTAAGGCAATATAGCCCTGAGCACGTTAGACTTATGCTCATTGATAGTGAAAAACCCGTGTTTACGGATTATCAAAACTTACCCCATCTGATAGCCCCAATTAATGATAGGAAAAATGCCGCTCAAAATTTGGCTTGGTGTCAGTTAGAAATGGAACGTCGTTATCAATTAATGAGTCTAACTAAAACAAGAAACTTGGTGGACTTCAATCAAAAGATGGAAGAAACTAACGAACTTAGCAAATTAATAGCTCGTTACCGAGTGGTTGATAATCCCATTATTGATTTTGAGCAGATTTCAGCCCTATTTCAACCCTTACCAAGAATTGTGGTCATCGTCAGTGAGTTAAAAGAGCTGATGCTAGATGGTACATTATTGAATGAAAAAATGATAATCAACATTGCGCAGAAAGCCTGTGCAGCGGGAATTCATTTGATTTTATCAACTAATTATCCTTCTGTGGATGTGATTACAGAATTAATAAGAGCCAATATCCCAACTCGGCTAAGCTTTGAAGTTAATACTAAATCTGATTCACGAACGATTTTAGATAGTTTGGGCGCAGAACTGCTAACCGGTGAGCATATGCTATTTTTACCTTCTGGTAGCGATGAATCAAAATATCTACAACCTATTTTTGCAACACAATTTGAAATCAATCAAGCTTGTGAAAAATGGCAAGTCGATGCAAAGCAAAGTTAGATGAAGGCTTTAAATTTGATAAGATGGCATTTGTTATAGAATGGGTGAAACGAGATATACTTAATATCGCCTTTGGCAATAGTGACAATCACGGACGTAATACCGCATTTTTGCGAGATGACAATAACATTTGGTTAAGCCCTATCTATGACTTTGCTCCCATGAAAGCTGACACCGAAGGCATTGCTCAGAGTATGATTTGGCAAAATGCTAATGGACAACTGGAGTTAGGTGGCGATTACGACTTCGCTATGATTTGTGATAGTTTGGCGGATATTATTGAGCCTAATGTGGTACTCAATAAATTAGAACATGTTGCTGAACAACTTACTGATTTGCCAGTACGTTTGCAACAACGTGGCGTGAGTGAAAAAATTCTCAAGCATCCCGCTATTGGATTTACCTATTTGCCCAAACGCCTAAAAAATTGGGGGTTACTATGAATATGACTACCCTATTAAACAGACAGCGAGCCTCTGATAATCCGCCAGATCTACAGGGTTTGAGTCGTACACAGACTCGATACCAAGCGATTCAGCAGTTTATGCAAGGCGCATTGACCCAAGGTGAACTGCTAAAGAAACTCCGTATTGATGTACTAGGGGTTAAACAAGATGCGTTTGCAACATTGGTCAAGGTCTCTCGCAAAACGATTTCTGACGTGGAAAATGACAATGGCAATTATAGTGTCAATAAGATTAATCAGATTTTTCGTCCATTTGGGTTAGTACTTAAATTGGGGTATCGTTGAACACTTTTTACCCTATGTGGTGAAATAAGCCTACGCATACTGCCGCTTATCTTGTGCCATCGCTTAGTCAGGCTGTTGCTTTTATTATTTAGCAATTTATTCAGCCCACTGCCAATGAATAGTCAATTGATCCAACACTTTTTCAGCTTATTGTTGCTGTGACATATTTTGGTTTAGTTTTACCAAAACAATAGCCCCATAAGTAGGGTCGTCTTTGCTGCTAACGGCAGCGTCGATATGATGTTGTTGCAATCACTCATTGACAGCCATCACACTCACTTAACGTTTTAATGTAGGTTTAAATACTTTAACCACCGCGATTAAGGATAGTTCATCGATCAAGTATATTGCTTTAGGAATAGCAGCTTTTTCGCCAAATGTTTTGTTGGCTTTACGATTAAATTGAGTAGTTATGGATGATACTTGTAAATGACATAAAAAAGCATATTAATCTTAAATCATTACAAAATTAGTTCTATTTTGGTTTTTAATTATCACTAATTTGAAATTATTTTGATTTTAATCTAAAACTACTATTTGATAATTTTATTTGGTGTATTGATTCAGTCCATGCGTTAATCTATCAATAATAATTTCTCTAAGCTTAACAGGCTCAAGCACTTCTGACATATGCGACATACTGATTAGCCAATCTTCAAGCCTTACGGTATTCATCACGGTCGCTGTAAGTAACAAGTTTTTTTCATCCAGCTTTTCTAACGTCTGATCGTTTGACAGTGGTCGCTCGGTCAGATGTTGGGCAGCAATATGATTAATTTTAAGCCTTAATATAATTGGCTTTCCTCGCTGCGTTAAATGGGTTTCAAGCACGCCCTTTCGACTTAATTCTTCCAAACTTAAATCATTCACCCAATTGGGTATTGGTTCTTCTAAAATCTGTACGGATTGGATGCGTATGATGGCGTAATTTCGATTGGCATCTAAGTAGACTTTTTCAGGCGTCGATATACTTTCCTCTACTTTGTAAAAAGCAGTTAGGTAAATCATATTATCAATAAATATCAATCCCCTTGGATAAACCCACCGTGTAACAGGCTCATTTGCCCACTTCGCTAGATAACTTATTTCTAACCTTTTGCCATCGATAATGGCTTGATGAATGGTTTTTAGAATATGCTCATCGTATTTAGGCGCTTGCAATAAACTTGGTATCGTAAATAGGTGGTTTTTCCATTGCCCAAGCTGACTAATTTGATATTGCAGATTTTGATGATTTTTTACATTCGCAATCTTGGCAGTTAATTTATTGTGAATATTTTTAGGTAAGTAGTTGGCAGTGAATTTATCAAGCATTTCCCAAAAAAATAGGTTTTCATTGTCAAAGCTATCTAGGGTAAAGTTGGGGTGAAGGTAGTATTTTGGGGTTTTACCTGCGATTGAACCTTCTTCCCATGTTGGCATTCGACAAATTGAGTTATCGCCAAACAGTAAATACAAAGAAATTAAGTCTTTTTCTAGCAGTTTGGCTCGGCTCTGTGCTTTTTCGCCTGTAGGGTTAAAAATGGCTAAAAGCTCGGCTAAGGTTTTGGCATTCTTCTCGCCTTTGGGTAAATTCTGATATAGCAGAATTAGGCGTTCTCCACGACCTTTTTCCATGATGCTTGACATAAATAAACCTTAATACATTCTCAATTTTTTTTGATAAAACTATCTTGAATTTTTATCGGGATACTATTTTGTTCACATAAATTTTCAAAATCTTTCATACAAAATAAAGTACTGGATTCATCATAAAATTTTGCAAGATCATATTGCTTGAATACTAATACGCCACCTTTTTCATTGGTTTGGATACCAAATGATTTATCAATAAAATCTTTAAAAGACCATGTATTATTCCATTCATGACAATCCTTTGCCCAGTAATTTTTACCAGCTACAAAGATGAGTAAACTTCGTGAGTTTTTCACATTACTAAAAGTATTTGTTTTAAGCTTTCTAGCATCTTTTTTAGTCGGTATATCAACACTATCGAAATATCCTGTATCAGCAAAATGAAATATTGCAAATTTTAATTCTTCAGTTTCATTTAATTTTTTATTAAAATGAAATTCATAGCAATACATGTTTAACCAATCCCAAGCCCAATTTTTCAAAGAGCCTTTAGTTTCTCCAGGACTAGCGTTGCTAAATTTTGGGTAACCGCCAAAGTATTCTTTAAAGTCATATTTAGTACTAATAAAATGTGCCAAATCCTTAATTCTAGTTTGATATTCAAATAAAAATCGATACGCTTTTCTTGCAGATAATAATGTTCTATCCATGTCTTCTTGATGCATCATAAATGGCTACCTTATCTGAAATTGTTGATGGGTCAAAATTAATTTCTAAATCTTCAAACCATGATTTTTTATAAAATCCATGTAATTCAAAACCTTTTATCAAATCTTCGAGAATTCTTACATAAGCATTAATTGGTTGATAATCTAATTGAGCCAGTCTCTCTTTTTCTCTTACCACTTGACTTAAAATGCGACTCCAGTCGGTTTTAAGTATCATAATCAATTTTCCTTCTTTTTTACTTCTATTTGAGTGTGGATAAGACTCATCTTTAAAATCAAGCAACCCACCTAATTGAATGTAGTACAAGGTTTTACTATCTTTCTCGAAATTGAGATAATAAGCATTTATTTGGCTTTTAAGTTGACCTTTACACTGTTGCTTTAGGTCGTATCTTTTTGCCTCTATAATCAAATCAAAATCTTCAAAACGAATAAATACATCTGGTTCGATATAATTACTATTCAATTCATCCTTATCCTTTACACTCCATTTTTCCCAAAAAGAAATAGATTGGATTTCGCCTGCATATTTAGGTAACTTTTGATGATAAAGAGAATTCCTTAAAATATTCCAGAAAATCTCGCTAGGTAAGTATTTCAACAAATCAAAGATTGTCGCAGTTAGCGAATCTTCTTTTCTATCAAATTTGCTTTTCCTATGATAAAACGATGAAATCATGTTCGCCTCAAATTGATTTTAACATTCTCTTATCTATAATCATTTACGCTAATTGGCAAATAAAAGACCCAACCAGCACCCTTTTTCGCCCTTTTTCCAAAGGGTATTTTCATCTTCAAAATTAACTGCATGATAAAAATCCACATGAGTTGCTAGGGACTTTTCCATCAACTCGTCCATTTTGCTAATTTTTTCAAACCCTGTATTAGATGGCACAACCGTACAGGTCAAAATGGTTGTAGCTTCTGGCAAATTCACCTTATCAAAAATCTGTTTGGTAGCTTGCATGATGCTATCTGTACCAATTGCATGACATTGTTGAAAATGCAATGTTTTACTATTTTTCAAAACTTCTATTAAATATCGAAAATCAATCCAAATGAACGCATAGTCCGCCACCATTCGCTCAAACATCTTTAGGACCGTTTCAATTTCGTGGCTTTGGCAATGCAATACGTTATCAGCAATTTCTAGGCACTCATCATCGATTTCATGCGTCTGAATGGCAATCAAAATTTCAGATTCGACTTGCTGTTTGTACCGCACTACATCTGCTGAATCGGTTTCGCTATTTGCAAGGTAAAAAGTAATCACGGCTTTATAATTGGGTGTTGTCGCTTGATAGATATCAAGCCAGGCAAATTTTTCGCCGTTATCGTATTTGGTAATGCTCGGATGAAAAGTGAAATTTTGCATTTTGGTGTGCCTAAATTTTGATTTAAAATAATTTTATAGTAGAAGGTAGAAAAATATTTTATAACTTTGAGGTTATGACTATTCCTTTATTATTCATGCTCTTGTCGATGATATCGCCTAAGAATATAAGGGTTTCATCGAGTTGAATGTTTTAGGCAGATAATAGAGCGATGATCTGTTGATTACAGCCGTGTATGTCGCCAATGGCGTAGGTTTTGGGTATGGTTATTAATTGTCAATCGAGCAAATGATTATCCTTTAAAATCTCATAAAATCTATCAACTTCTTTAATTATACTTTCTGACAAAGTTCCCTTTGGAATCTCAGCCCATACTTCAGGGTTATTATCCCAATGAGTCGGTTCTAAATCATATCAAATACACCAGACGTTACCTTCAAGTATTACGTTCTTTGGAAGTTGGTGTTGATTGTTTTTAATTGCTTTGGCAATTTTATGATATTTTTCAGAGTTTATTTGACTTTCGTTTAAAGTTGAGATTCCAATGAAAAAAGTGGAGTAATTAGTATCTTCAAACTGAATTCTAATATCGAAATCTGTTAGCCCATCTAGTTTAAATTGTATATTTTGATATCTGTTTTTTGGAAAAATTCCCTGAGTTTCAACGTGATACGATTTATTTTGACTTTTTAATTTTAATTGTGAAATAAATTCATTCATTAAATTTTTTTTCATTACGTCTATGCTTGAACTGATACTAATAGCAGAACTAATATTTTGAGAATTTAACTGCATTATTTCTAAAATTTCTGTTTGTTCATTCATATCTTCCATTCCCATAAATTGTTTTTGAATAAATTTGATAAACTGATTTATAAATTCGGTAACGCTCTGATTTTGGCAATCTTTCTTACATTCAGTCAGCCAATCAACCAACATGGTATAAGTAACATGGCTAAAAACTTTCTCATTTCGCCATATATCTAATACTTCAGCTTTAACGCTATAGCCGCTTGGTTCACCATATTCAGATAAGTACACTAGATGTTTACACGTAAGATTACGATTTTCTAATTCGTTGTAATAATCTGTTAATTGGTCTGGCTGATCGCCTGCATAAGGTTTATTTTCAATGCAGATACCAAAAGTTTCGTCACTAATTTTTGCAGATAAATAAATATCCATACGGCGGTTAGTCTGACTTGCCGTTGTTGTCTGTTCTGTTATAACAGCGGTATTAGATAAATTTGTTAAATAGTTTTGCCATCTTTTATCTTCATGATTATCAATGTTAGGCAAGCATATCTTTATGAATTTTTCTAAAAATAAGGTCTTTTGCCCATGAGTGCTCTTAGGATTAAGTAAATTGGCTAGAATCCAACTTAGCCCAGTTTCATTGGTATTGATAAAATCAAACACTGAAAAATCAGGAGCAAGTTGCTCGCCATAAAGCTCTTTTGCGGTTTCTAATGACTTAATTTTGGTATTTATTTCATTCAGCAAATTTCGTAAGTTATCCATTGAGATTCCTATTTTAAATAATAAATGAAAGCTTACCCATATTAAATAACTTCTAACCTACTATCAGAAGTTCATCTAAAACAGCTAAGCTATCCAATGCTCCCGTATCCACACTATAGCAATTTGACTTATCAGGTATTTGCGGTTCTCGCAAATTGATACGCAATAAGCTCACTGATCCGTTAATTGGATGCTTGACCAATTGCTCACTAAAATTTCGCACGCTCGGCACAGCTGTCCCTGCCCCCAATTCAATAATGGCTAGATTGTTAACTTGCTTTAGCCAAGCCATTAACTTCTGCTCTTTTTCGTCTTGCATCTGCGATTGCCAATGCCAATCACCAAACATCAAAATATTAGGACGAGCCATGCCACCACAGTGGGGACAAGTTGGAAAATCATTGATTAGCTGACAATATTCCTTATCGACCACCGGTTTGAAATCATCGGATGACCAAATGTCTTGGGTGCAATTTTCTAGGCACTGTAACCAATGAATAGAGCCATGACATTCAAAGACATTATCATCTTTAAAGCCGACTTTTTGAAATTCACCATTCACGTTACTAGTAAACACAAATGAGCCGTTTTTGAGATTTGGCAAAGCGTCTGACCACTCTTTTAATAGGTGAAATCCTTGATGCGGTTCGACTGCTCGATACGCATTGAGCCTCAAACCATAAAAACCCCACGCCAATTTTGGGTCGGTATAAAAAAGTTCTGGCGTCGCCATATCGACAAAGCTTTTTCCTAGATGCTTGAGCGGTGGATAGGCTTTCCAAAATCCTTGGTCACCTCGAAAGTCATGCAAACCAGAATCCACGCCCATCCCTGCGCCAGCTGTGATAAGTAGTCCATCAGCTTGTTTAAGATGTTCAGCAAAATGGGTTAACTTGGTTGTATTATCCATTTTTATTCCTAGATTCTTGTCGTTTAAGATACTCACGAATTGAATTACCCGCTATTTGCGATGGGTCAGGTGTTTTCTTTGGTATATTTTGTTCTATAGTAACTGGTTCAATATCATTTTCTTTATCGGCATAAACCAAAAACATACAGATACAACAACCCTGATCATCTTTTTCCCAATAATCAAACTCCTCAAACCAATACAATTGATAAAATATATTAGCTGGATCAATGTTTAAATTTTCTTGAAGGCATTCGGTAATACACGCCATTTGGTCAAAACCAAAGCTATCGTCAGCAAGCGTATCAACCATGACAGCTTTTAAGAAAAAATCATTTTTTATGGTAGGTAATTTTGCTATTAGCTTATCGCAAGCGTTTGCCACATAATTTTTATCAGTGGCAAAACCTTGAATGAATTGGAGATGCTTCCTCTTGTGAATGGCTGACCTTATGTCATTCCATTCAAAACCCATAAAACTATCATTAAGTACCAATGACTTAAAAGCGAACATAACAATTTCTATTTCATGGGGTAAACAAGTAATTACATTGTCCGCTAGTTTCAAGCACGCCAAATCTTTACCAGTGCCATTAATCGCTATCAAATAATCCGTTTGCGCCTGTATCCGATAGCGTTGCAAATCCGCCAAATCAACCTTATCACTTGCCACAAAAAAAGTGACTTCATTTTTGCCATTGGCAATTTTATGTGGTTCATATTTATCGACTTTTACAATGTCACTATCAAATACTGGCGAATTATCTTCCATTTCACATATTCCTTTTTCTTTAATATTTATCAAACCTTACTAAAATTGCGGTTGCATTATCATACGCACGACCTTCAGAGGCATAAATCTGTTTGCTTAACTGTTTAAGCCATGCTTGTAAATTAGTATGCTTATCGATACTTTGCCATTTATCGCAAGCCACTAAGTCATGTACGCCATCGGTACATACCACTAAGCAATCATCTGATGAGACCTTTAACGTTTGACTGTCATAAGTAGGCATCGGATTGTTGTCTAAGTCACTATCGGCAATCAAACAATCAGTTAACGCATACATAGGACTTGCCATACCGTCTTGGTTATATTCGCCAAAGTCGGCTTGGCGATTTTCATTTTCCGCTTTTTCATCAATCAATTGATTCAGCAAATTATGATCACGAGTGATACATCGCCATGTTTTTGTCATAGCTGAAAAATGATAGACACGACTATCACCAATATGTTTGATAACCACAGATGAATTGGTCTGATTGTCCTTTGCAAACGTTCGATAGACTAAGGCAAGCGTCGCGGATGCCCCATAATAACGTTTTGGCAAGGTTGCCACTTTTTCATAGATTTTTGAAATATCCATGACAGCCGATTGATTAGGATTATCTAGGTAAGTTTGCCACAATTGTTTGACCGTCTTCATCGCTTTAAGGCTAGCAACTTGCGAAAGATTGAACTGTGAGACACCATCGGATACCGCAACACAAAAGGCGTCATCACATCGATGCACAGGTGTGATACCAAGCGCTTCTTGGTAATAATCATCGACAAAGAAAAATGCATCTTGCTGCAAGCCGTTGCTGGCAGTGCCTTGAAAGGTCATCGCACAAATCGTAGTGGAGAGTCTGGTCATATCACAAGTCGAGTAAGAAGGTTAATCTGATTATAACTGTAAAGTTGGAAAAATATATTCTAGGTTTCTTTATTCGATATAGTTCGTGTTTCGGTAGATTTTATAATCAATAAAATATGTGAAAAAACTTACCTGCATCCTTTTTAATTAATTCTTGCTACATGACAACTACCAAATACACATGATTGACTTCAATTATGAATACACTATAATCAATACTAATAAAAAACTATTTAACCATTAAATAAGTTATAATTTAGTTCTAAATTGATAGTAAATTAGGGTCGTTATGATTATTTTGTTAGGTAGTCAAAAGGGTGGCTGCGGTAAGTCTACAATCGCAATTAACATTGCTTGTAGCTTAGCAAACCTTGGCAAAGATGTGGTCTTAGTAGATGCCGATCCCCAGCAAAGTTCCGCAAATTGGGTGAGAGATCGAGATGAAACCAATTTAGCGAAAGTACACTGTGTCCAACGATACGGTGATATCAAAAGTACCCTTAAAGATTTAAATCAGCGCTATGCTTACGTGGTTGTTGATGTGGCAGGACATGACAGTAAAGAGCTACGCACTGCGATGTTAGTGGCTGATAAACTCATCGTGCCTTTTAAACCATCGCAGTTAGATTTAGACACCCTACCCCATTTAACCGAAGTGATTGATCAGGCACTTAGCTTTAATGAGCAATTGCAGTGTTTTGGGCTATTGACCTTAGCACCGACTAACCGCGCGAATAAAGAAGTCGTTCAAGCCAAAGAATACTTGAGTGATTTTCCGCTGTTAAACCCATTAACGACCATTATTCACGAGCGTAAAATTTATCGCGATGTACTTGCAGAGGGTAAAGGCGTGATAGAGGCAAATAACGCGAAAGCCATTACTGAGTTTGATGCATTGATGAAGGAGTTGGCATTATGATTAAACGTCGTACCCAAGCACCCACCTTGACGGAAGATGATTTTGTCAATGGCGTAACTGCTAATTCAGCTGATGAAACGCCAAACCTAGACCCCAAAGCGCCCCGAAAATTTAAGTCACATACCTTGCCTTTAAATGAGTATGAGTATAACTTATTGGTGGCGCTGGCGGATAAATATGGGCAGACGCATAGCGGGATTATTCGCTATGCATTAAAACAGTTAGCATTAAAAGACAACTAAATCAGAACCATATATATTCTGATTTAGAACTAAGATAACGTTAGGTAGCGTTCAAAAAACTGTGTTATTCCCATAAAGTGTCAAATAAAACAGAAATGACACCATGCAATCATTTGATTTTGATGAAGACCTAAAAGCGATCCAATCAGGCAAACCCATCACAGGCAGTGATGGGGTACTAGCCCCACTCATCAAACAACTCACCGAAGCTGCCTTATCGGCGGAAATAGACCGCTATCTTGAGCAAAATCCTAGTAGCAACCGTCACAACGGTTACAGCAAAAAGACTATCAAATCAGCGGTTGGTAGCTTTGAGCTTGACACACGATGTGACCGCAACGGGGAATTTCATTGGCCAGGAGTAAACCACTGGTTATCTATGCTCACTGATTTACACAATCGTGGTGTACAAGATATTCTGATTGCCTGTTTTTATAGTCCCAAAGGCTTTGCTGAAGCCATACAGGCTATTTTTCCTAATACTGAGGTGCAACTATGTGTGATTCACCAAATCCGCAATAGCATTCGTTATGTGGCAAGCAAAGATCAAAAAGCTTTCATGCGTGATTTAAAGCCTGTGTACAAAGCAGTAAATGAAGAATCTGCTGAGTTAGCCCTTGATGAACTTGATAGGCTTTGGGGCAGTAAATACCCTGCTGTGATTGCTTCTTGGCGAGACAAATGGCATTTGCTGTCTGCTTATTTTAAGTACCCTGACGCTGTGAGAAAACCCATTTACACAACCAATGCCGCCCTAGCAGTGCATCGCCAGTTTCGTAAGCTGACTAAAACTAAAGGAGCATTCCTAAACCAAACCAGCTTGCTTAAACTCTTGTATGTTGGTATGTTAAATGCGTCAGAGAAATGGACAATGCCCATCAATAATTGAGATCAAACGATGATGTAGTTATCTATCCATTTCCCTGGCCGGTTAGTTGATGTGAAGAAACTTTAATTCACCTGACACAGTTTTTTGAACATTACCACGAGCCTTCAATTTACCAGTCTTGCTTTCATCGCTTTGTTATTGAAAAGATTGTGAACAGGTTCTAATATTCGAAATCCAATTTTGGCTTCATTTGCCAGTAAATTATTGCCGTATTGCGGTTTAGGTAGTAGCATTTTGCGAGCATATAGAGCTTATTCTGATATTGAATTGATAGATGACAAAGAACGAAATTTATTTAAAGCAACAATTAAACGTAAATCAATTCCAAGTAGCTAAAAATTTCTCCATAATCTACGAACCTAGCGACTTAAAATCGAAATAGCAACATATAAGTAGCTTTTACTTTAAAAAGAAATTAATACGTTTCTTTTGCAATTATTTTTTATATGAAATTATTACAAGCAATAAAACAGCGCCGAATTGAACTTGGCTATAAACAAAAAGACATGCATCAGCGAATTGGCTTGTCTCGACAGCAGTATCAACAAATTGAGTCTAAAGGTAATCCACGGCTTGATACCCTTGAACTCATTGCTACAGGACTCAACTGTGAATTGATGCTTATTCCTAATGAAAAAAACGCCAAATACTGGCAATTTTAAATGAAGATAAAGGGTTTAGTGACGATATTCAAAGTCTGATTGATAACCCTTGGCAGGGTCTGTTGGGAGATGATCGGTCATGAAAGTCCGTAAGCTAAAACTTTCCTTGTATGACCATATGGTGGGCTGTTTAGATATGTCGAAAAATGAATCAAAAATCGACATATCTATGAGGACATGTTTATACTATCGACATACTCTCATGATATGTACAAATTTAGGCGAAAAATCGACATGGTTTCTATTCAATCAAAAGATAACTTAAAGACCAACTCAGATTGGCAAGCAGAGCAACCATACAACGAACTGGCAAGTTTACCTCCTAGTATTGATGTCGAAACCAAAGCTGTCCTAAAACAATGCATCGAGGCTCGTGCCAAACTAGCCGAACTCAAACAAGCTAGTATGCTCATTCCTAATGACAACATCCTAATCAATATCATCCCTTTACTTGAAGCTAAAGATAGTAGCGAAATTGAGAATATTGTCACGACCACAGACGAATTATTCCGCTATGCCGAACAATCCGAAAATGCCAATCATGCTACTAAAGAAGTCCTCCGCTATCGTACTGCCCTATATCAAGGGATTACTTCAATTAAAGAGCGACCTTTTAGCACCCAAACCGCTATCGAAGTCTGCCAAACCATCAAAGGTGTTAATCTAGGCATCCGCTCAGTCACAGGTACAGCCTTAAGCAATAGTGTGATAGGTGAAATCATCTATACACCTCCTGTCGGCGAAGCATTGATTCGTGAGAAACTTGCCAATTGGGAGCAATTTTTACATTATCATGATGAGCTTGACCCCCTCATTAAAATGGCAATTGCCCATTACCAATTTGAAGCGATTCATCCATTTACCGATGGCAATGGACGTACTGGGCGAATTCTCAATATGCTATATCTAATGCACGAGAAGCTATTAAATTTGCCGATTTTATACCTGAGCCGTTATATTATCAAAACCAAAGAAGACTACTATCGCCTATTGCTTGGCATCACTAAACACCAAGACTGGATAAGTTGGATTATGTACATTCTTACAGGCATTATTCAGGTTTGTGAATGGACGATTCACAAAATAGAAGCGATTCGTACCCTGCACCAAGATACTAGCGACTATGTGAAAGTAACAGCACCCACCGTGTATTCTCGAGAACTGATAGATGCGATATTTGAACAGCCATATATCCATATTGGAACAGTAGTCAATAAGCAAATCGCTAAACGCCAGACCGCAAGTAATTATCTTGCCAAACTGGTAGAGTTGGGTGTCCTACAACAGGTTGAAGCAGGGCGAGAAAAAATGTTTTTACATCAGCATTTGATAGATTTGTTGGTTGAAGATAAACGTATTACTTACCATCGACCTTTCTAAAGCTTAAGCTTTAACTGTAATTATTTCTATTTTTCAAAATCATTTTTATGCAAAAATCGCTAAAAAAGTTAGTCCAACTTTCGGGGTTCAGATCACTATAGTGTGAATACCATTAATCAGATTTCTAGACCCTTTGGATTGGTGTTAAAACTGGACTATCGATAAACAATATAACTATCTCGTATTTAAAGCAACTATTTCTTAAATATGAACAATAAGATGGTCTATTTTAGGGGAGATTTGCACTAAAATCTTTTGGATTTATTTATATGTAAAGAATTAAAATTTAAACTTTTTTCATAGGAAAAATGTATAATACATAACATTATTATCATGAAAAAAGTTAGAAATTTTAAGGCATTATCAATGCAACGTCATATCCTATCCAAACTCCAAAACTGGTATCAAAGTCCAATCCGTAAACCCTTATACCAAACCCAATAATTAAAGTATTGCCCACTTTCGAGCAGTCAGGGACTTGATCGTCTCCACCTGTTTAGCAAAGTTACACCAAGCTTGGCAGGCGGCATCGACGATAGTTTCATAACTATCGAAACAGCGATTGGATAACCAATGTTGCTTAATATATTGCCAAACCTGTTCAATCGGGTTTAACTCAGGCGAATAAGGTGGCAGTTTCAAGATAGTCAGGTTTGGTAAATTATAGCGATCTTTATGCCATACTGCCCCATCCATGACCACAACCGCATGGCGACCTTTGGGTACAGCTTGGCTGATTTCTTTTAAATGTCGCTTCATACACTCGCCATTGGCATAAGGCATAACGAGCCCTACACATTGTCCTGTCGTAGGACACACTGCCCCGTAAAGGTAGGTAGAAATAAATTGCTGTTGACGCACTACTCTTGGTCTTTTACCACGGTAATGCCATACTCGGGTGATTGAACCTTGCTGACCAATGCGGGTTTCATCTTGAAACCAGATGTCAACATTGCTTAAGTCGGTACCTTCGGGCAGTATGGCGGTTACCTGCTCGATGAAGTTTTTTTAAAGGCTTCTTGGGCATTAATATCCGCCTGCGGATGCTGGCTTCTGGCACTGATCCATGTCATACCCATTCGAGCTAGCAGTTCATAAATGCCATTAACACTGTAATTAACTTGGTAATGCTCGTAAGCAAGCTTTTGGATATCTTGTCCTGTGAGCCTACCACCACCGCGTTTTGCTTGGGTGTCAACTATTAGTTGTTTAAAGCTGTCTATGTGCTCGGGTGCAAGCTTGCTATTTCTGCCACTTCTTGGTTTGTCATACAGGCTGTCTAATCCAAACGCTTGATAGCGTCTGCGGGTACGCCGAACGGTTTCGATGTTGATGCTGAGGTTGTTAGCGATTGCTTCACTGGTGTTACCGATACGGTATTGGTGAAGGATGTAGAGGCGTGTTCTGGCTCTGGCTTTGCTTTCGGTCTTGGCTAGTTCGCCAAAGTCATGTTCGTCTAGGCTGTGTTTGGATCTTAGTTTATTCATGTATCTATGATACTATAGTTTATGGGTTTGGTATTAGTTATTCAAGGGGCACGCCAAGTAGGTAAGACATGGGTGATGAGGCATTTTGGTGAACAGCATTTTAAAAAGATAGCTTATATCAATTTTGATAATAACCAGCCAATGAAAGCTTTATTTGATGGCGATTTTGATATTCAGCGTCTACTGTTAGGGTTGCAAATTGAGTCAGGTGTGGATATTAAACCTGATGATACCTTATTAATTTTCGATGAAATTCAAGAAGCGCCAAAAGCCTTGTCAGCTCTAAAATACTTTTATGAAAATGCACCTGAATATAGCATTATTACCGCAGGTTCGCTATTAGGCATTTCTGTTCATCAAGGATTGTCATTTCCTGTTGGCAAAGTAGATTTTCTCGCCATGTATCCGATGGATTTTATTGAGTTCTTGTGGGCTTGTGGTGAGAGCCGTTTGGTTGATTTGCTTCGAAGCCAAGATTGGGAATTAATCACCACATTGAAAAGCAAGTTTATCGAACGTCTGCGTCAATATTATTTTGTCGGCGGTATGCCTGAAGCGGTTGATACCTTTGTCAAAACCCAAAATTTCGCACAGGTTCGGCAAGTACAAAACAACTTGTTAATGGCGTATGAATATGATTTTTCTAAACATATTCATGATGGCAAAATAATCCCTAAAGTCAGAGCCGTTTGGCAAAGCCTGCCAGAACAATTGGCTAAAGAGAACAAGAAGTTTGTTGCCAATCAAGCCCAATCAGGGGCAAGGCTCAAGGATTTTGAGTCAGCGATTGGTTGGTTAGTCGCTAGTGGGTTAGTGCAACAAATTTTTAGAGTGACTAAGCCGAACCTGCCTTTGGTTAGTTATCAAGATAATGTGTTTAAACTGTATTTTTTGGATGTGGGGTTACTCGCTGCCAAATCAGGACTAGACGTCAGTGCGTTGCTGGAAGGGAATCGGTTATTTACTGAATTTAAAGGGGCGTTAACTGAGCAATATGTCCTGCAACAACTTTTGACCATGCAAAGCAACCCTGTATTTTATTGGGCGAATGAACGTTCAACCGCTGAAGTTGATTTTATTGTTCAGCTTGCAAACCATATTGTGACGATTGAAGTCAAAGCAGAAGAAAATCTTAAAGCCAAAAGTTTACGCTCCTACCATGACCAGTTTAGCCCAGATTTAACCATCAGAACGTCGATGTCCGACTATCGAGAACAAGATTGGATGGTGAATTTACCTTTGTATGCGTTTAGTCATTTCAAGGAATTTACCCACTGATAAGCTAAATGGCAAAACAAAGAATTTATCAAATTATTGAATAATACCAAACCCAATAATTAAAGCACTGCCCACTTTCGAGCCGTCAGGGATTTAATGGTAGCCACCTGTTTAGCAAAATTACACCAAGCCTGACAGGCGGCATCTACAATAGCTTCATAACTATCAAAACAGCGATTTGATAGCCAGTGTTGCTTAATATACTGCCAAACCTGTTCAATCGGATTTAATTCAGGCGAATAAGGCGGTAGCTTCAAGATAGTCAGGTTTGGTAAATTATAGCGCTCTTTATGCCATACCGCCCCATCCATCACCACAACCGCATGGCGACCTTTGGGTATCGTTTGGCTAATTTCTTGTAAATGCCGCTTCATACACTCGCCATTAGCATAAGGCATGATGAGTCCCACACTTTGACCTGTGGCAGGACATACTGCCCCATAAAGGTAAGTCGAGATAAACTGCTGTTGACGGACTACACGCGGTCTTTTACCACGGTAATGCCATATTCGGGTGATTGAACCTTGCTGACCAATGCGGGTTTCATCTTGAAACCAGATGTCAATATCGCTTAGCTTGGTATCTTCGGGCAGTATGGCAGTTACCTGCTCTATGAAGTTTTTTTAAAGGCTTCTTGGGCGTTAATATCCGCCTGCGGGTGCTTACTTCTGGCACTTATCCAACTCATACCAATTCGAGCCAGTAGTTCGTAGATGCCATTGACGCTATAGCTTGCTTGGTAATGCTCGTGAGCAAGCTTTTGGATGTCTTGTCCTGTCAGTCTGCCGCCTCCCCGTTTTGCTTGGCTGTCAACAATCAGTTGTTTAAAGCTTTCAATGTACTCGGGAGCCAATTTGCTGTTTCTGCTGCTTCTTGGTTTGTCATAGAGGCTATCAAGCCCTGATGCTTGGTAGCGTCTACGAGTACGTCGTGCGGTTTCAATGTTGATGCTTAGGTTTTCTGCAATCTCAAAGCTGTGTTTGCCAAGGCGATATTGGTGAAGGATGTAAAGGCGTGTTCTGGCTCTGGCGTTACTTTCAGTCTTGGCTAGTTCGCCAAAGTCATAATCATCTAGGCTGTGTTTTGGGTTTGATTCTTTCATATAGCTATAATACTATATTTTATGGGTTTGGTATAACACCTCATTTCGATAGCTACGATTAAACCGTTCAATGTACGCATTCTGGTACGGACACTAAGACATTGTGAGCGGCTGCCCAATTAGTGAAGATATTTGAGCTAAACTCACTGCCGTTATCAACACAGATTTGCTTAGAACCTGTTTACAATCTTTTCAATAACAAAGCGATGAAAGCGAGATTAGTAAATTGAAGGCTCGAATTTAAATGACGCTCACAGTTTTTCCATAACCGTCTATTTTTCTCAAGCCAAGCAAACGAACGTTCTACAACCCATTGCTTTGGTATGACTTTAAACTTATGCATTTCATCTCTTTTGGCGACTTCTGTAGTTATGCTGCCTGACTCAAGATAATCTGTCTCCGACAATCCCAGTACAGTTCATGGTATCGTGAGTACA
This sequence comes from Enhydrobacter sp. 8BJ, assembly GCA_902506225.1. Lineage (GTDB taxonomy): Bacteria > Pseudomonadota > Gammaproteobacteria > Pseudomonadales > Moraxellaceae > Faucicola. The sequence continues at coordinate 2,623,202 of LR733345.1, forward strand.
AATCATCAAAATCTTGTAAAATCATAATTCAAATCTCTTTTTCGTTATTTTGCCTTTAACATTTCATAAATCACTTCCGCAAATTGCTCGGGTTTGCCAACAACTGCATAATTTACTTTTGGTGGGCTTGGTTACTATCTAGTATAGAATCCATCCAAAGCCTGTGGGGAATCCCCTAATATGGCTTGCTCGCGGCTATTATTGGCGATTTTTTGCATAACCATGGTGCTCTCACTAAGCTTATCCCTTACTGTATAAGCATATTTCACCATTTCACTATCGCTTAGATTATCCGTAAGGGTATGGTCGGGTGCTTACTGTTAAATCAAGAAAAAATTAAAAAACCAGCTAGTAAACTTTCATAAAAAATTAATAATTTCATATCTCATCCAAAATTATTTACCTTCTATTCCATGCTATCAAATCTTTAAGACGGAATTCTCAAAAATAATTCGCCAATTTTGGTGCAGATTTCTAATTTTGAATTAGTCATAATGACATTGTCTTGCAAGGCATACCTATAAATTTAAACCATTATCTAAGGAAATCAATATGTCAAAAAATCTTATGACAGCCGAAGCTGCGGCACGAATTCAATCATCTACAGCCAAATCCAATGGTGGTAAAGTATCTGCTGATTCATTTGCAGCTCGAGCGCAATCATCTGCAGCGAAAAATGCAAACAGCATAATAAAATCAATCAAATAGCGCTCTGATTAAAAAGTGATAATCTGATTGATGGTTAGTCTCGCTTTATTCAAAGCGATGGAGCGAGACCTTAATTTTCAATAACTAACCAAGTTCTTGATAGGCGTGCATTCGCATAATAAGTTAATACAAGATATCTTTAGATTAGCGAAGCAATTTAGTCAACAAGCACTAGGATTAAAATCAGGAATTATCCCAATGCCAAAAGTTACTCACTTACCAACACCATTCAAACAAATAAAAGAACTAACAAAATTACTAACACTAAATCGTAACTTTGACGTAAACAATGAGTCGCCTCATCAAATTGCTTTAAACAATCAAAAAGAAAACTCTATAAAAAAACCCAATAGAAGGAACACTGAGCTAAAGGATCAACTAGATAATAAAAATGTATCGATGGCAGCAGTTGATGGATTTATAGAGCAAGTATTTTATCAACCGCTTACAACTATGTTTACATCTGAACAAGCGAAATTTATTACAAATTGTTTTAAAAATTATCTAGATGATTATCTGAGCAACTTCGTGCCTAATACTGCTGTTTATTTCATGACTCAAGATGAATTAGAAATCTTATCAATGAGGTTTTACCTACCGATTGCCCTCTATAATCACTTTCTTACTCAACTTCCAAAAGAAACAATAGAGCAAATTCGCTTAATGCTCATCAGCGAAAAAAAATCGTTAACAGTGATAAAAAATCACTATTTAGCTGTTTTAAAAGAGTATGAAATAAAAGAAGACATTAAAAACGCTTGTCGAAAAAGTAAATTGACAGCAAGATCTATCTATAATTTTAATCCTGAGAAAAATGAGCAATGGGATAGAATTAAACTCGATTTTCTAATTGCTGTTGCATTGGATACTGTACGAACGTATCCCAAAGGTCTAAGGTACTCCCCAATGTCCAGACCAAATAATCACAAAATTAAGATAGAATTGGGTTGATAAAGCATAGGATTAACTGAACTATTGTTTAAATAAACCTGTGCAGGGGTATGGTAATCAAGCGACTG